>CAYZZT010000027.1:0-8690 GCA_964483025.1 uncultured Candidatus Saccharibacteria bacterium
AAATCATTATAATATTTTTCAATTCCGCCATATCCATCATAATCTTCTTTATAATAAAAACCTGTTTTATCTTTTGATGGATATTTAACATAACCAAGCAAAAGAGAAAAACCGCCTTCTTTTATGTATAAGCGTTTTGGAAAATCTGATGTTTTATCTTGCGGAATATTACTTGCAAGAGTTTCTCCTTTTCTATCAACAATAACTCCCCTTTCAGAAAAAACAATTTCATGATGTAAACGATTATTTTCACTTCTTTGCAGATACTCTTTTCCATGAACAATTTGTAAATGTCCAATTTGATAAAGATATAAAGAACCAATAATAAAAAAACTTAAACCTAATATAAAAAGAGTTTGTGAATGAATTGGTTTTTCTATTCTTCCTTCAAATTGATTTTGGTCAAAATCTGGCAGGTTTGCGGCATCAAGAAAAATCTCATCGGGAGCGATGTCACTATACAGCCGTTTTTTTCGTTTCCACCAAGGCATTGTGGAAATAGTATAACAGAATTTGTCGTTTGAAGCCAAAAGGCTTCAAACGACAAATTCTGAATTTTTAATTATTGACTTCAGATCCCCGGAGTACCGAGGACGACACAAAATATAGTCACGGGTACGTTCCTTATTTTGGGTCGATTTTTAATTTTCATGTCCCAGTTTATTGCATTATCTGGGCTAAATAATTTTTTAATGTCTAAATTTTTAAAAAATTCAAAAATTTAAACATTATTTAAAAATTAAAAATTACAAAATTTAAAATTATATGAGTAGTCTCTTCTTTATTATCGGCACAAAAATACATAAAATTAATGCGATAACAGGTGCGGGGTGATATGAAGGAAAATAATAAAAACTTGGAGAATAAAGCCAATCAAGGAAAAGAGCAATAACCACTCCCTCTACAAAAATATCAAAAAAGAAAAAACAAACACAAACTGCAAAAAAAGTAAGCCACCATGGCAACATATACACACTCAGTAGCAATATTAAGGTTGTTATGATTCTTTTCATAATTTATTCCTTAACAACAGTTAACCACTCAACCCTAGAAGGTGAAAATGGCATTTTTACATACACATCAATAAAAGAAGTGGAGGTGTTGTTATCAATTTGAGATACAGTGCCTATTGGAACTGTACCATCTGCTAAATATACAATATCCCCAATTTGAATTGACACACTTTTAGGAAGCGTTAAATATATATTTCCCTGACTTTTCCCCTTTGCATCTGCCTCAATTTTATTTGCTCCCACCAATACTCTAAACTGGGAAGATGAATGCGAAAATAAAAAAACTTTTGCATAAGCGCCTGTCCTAGACTCTATAACACCAGCCGGCACACCGGCAAAATAAACCTTTTGACCTGCTTTTATTGTACTGTCATTTGCCTCAACAATTAAAACATCAAATGGTGTCTGGGGTGGACGTGTTACAACTCGTACAATAACATCACTTACACCAGTATCTTTGCTAGCAATATACGAATCAAGTTGTTTATATAATTCTACTTGATTTTTTATAATAATTATTTCAGCATTTTTTTCATCAAGGTTTTTTTTCAAATTATCATTTTCATTTTGAAGTGAGGATTTAGATTTAAAATACGAAATAGTTGAAACTACTCTATTGGATATTGCTTGATCCAAGCTCCACATTGGCCCCCCTATCCAAAAAGCAAGTTTACTAAATAAAAAACCAAAAATGACAATAAAAAAAAGTATACTATAGGCAATTTTTGTTTTTCGCGAAGAGTGATCGCGATTACTACTTGGTTGGAGGTAGGTCATCATCTGTTTGAATTAATACATCTCTAAATTTTTCTACATCTTCTAAAATAATTCCCGTGCCACGAGCGACCGCTGTAAGTGGGTCTGGCGAAATATGAATAGGAATATTTAAACATTCAAAAAGTAATTCATCTAATCCTTGAATAAGAGCCCCACCCCCTGTTAAATGTATTCCTCTGTGCATAATATCTGAAAGTATTTCAGGAGGAGTGGTTTCAAGAACTTCTTTTGTTGATTCAACAATAGTATCTATAGACTGAGCCATTGCTTCACGAATATCTGAGTCAGTAATAATAACTTCTCTTGGCAAGCCCGTGACAAGGTCTCGCCCTCGCACAGAAGCTTCTAAAGTTTCTTGCCCAGGAATAACTCTGCCTATTGCCATCTTAATTGTTTCAGCTGTTCGTTCTCCAATTAAAATTTTAAATTCACTTCTTATATATGCAATAATGTCAATATTAAGCTTATCCCCCGCCACTTTCAAATTTATTGAACGCACAATACCACCAAGTGATATAACCGCAATATCGGATGTTCCACCTCCAATATCAATAATCATACTACCGACTGGCTCATTCACTGGCAATCGAATACCGATAGCGGCAGCCATTGGCTCCTCAATAACATATACTTCACGAGCTCCTGCATTACGTGTGGCGTCTCTTACGGCTCTACTTTCAACATTAGTCACACCTGAAGGAATCCCAACTACAACCCTTGGCCCAAGCATCTTTTTCTCATCTTTCTGAGCCTTATTTATCAAATATGCGATCATTTCTTCAGTGACCTCGAAATCAGAAATTACTCCATCAACAAGAGGTCGAATGGCAATAATATGAGGAGGTGTGCGACCAAGCATTTGTTTAGCCTCCATACCCACAGCCACCACTTGACCTGTCTTTTGGTTCACAGCTACCACAGAGGGCTCATTTATAACAACCCCCTTACCACGAACATACACAAGCGTATTTGCAGTGCCGAGATCAATCCCGATGTCATGAGACATCATTTGTTTTATCTTTTCTATATAATTCTTCATTTTAAGCAACTTTAGCAAACAACTCGTCTTCTGTCATCATCTTAGCATCCCCATCCGTTCGTCCCTTCACCTCATACACACTTGCTTCAATTGTCTTTGTTGATACTACCACGCGATATGGAATACCAATTAAATCAGAATCAGCAAACTTTTCTCCCGGGCGAAGTTCGCGGTCATCCCACAATACTTCAACTCCCATATCATTTAATTTTTTATATAAACTTTCCGATTCTTTTTTAACTTTTTCATCTGTCCCCAAAGAAATTAAATGTACTTTAAATGGAGCGATAGATTCCGGCCAGATAATTCCCTTTTCATCTGAAAGCACTTCCACAATAGTTCCCATAAGTCGGCCAAGACCAATTCCATATGAACCCATTATTACATATTGTTCATTTCCGGCTTCATCTTTATATTTCAAATCAAAAGGTTCTGAGAATTTTGTTCCTAATGAAAATATATTGCCAACTTCGATAGCTTTCTTTTCTACTAATTTATTTTGATCAACTCCCAATTCTGCAATTACCTCAGGCAACAGAGCTTCTTTGTTTATTGCAATTTTTTTCTTTTCATCTATATATATCAAATCCTCTCCAGCATCACAAATAGTTTGAAACTCATGAGAATATTTTGAAAAAGAGCCACCCAATGCAAATGTTTTATAAGTGACATCGCCAAGCCCAACTGCCTTAAATATATTTTCATATGCTGTCTGGGCCTTCAAGTAAAAAGCTTCGTGATCTTCTTTTGTTTTTGAAAAGGAATATAGTGCTTTCCAAAAAAACTCTCTTCCTCTTAAAATACCAGACTTACTTCTTGCTTCATTTCTAAAAATATCTTTAAAATCGTAAGCGTACACGGGCAGGTCTTTATATGAATTTATATACTGCTTTAAAATATTTGCATAGGCCTCCTCGTTTGTAAAAGATAATCCGATTTCACCACCATTTTTTAACTTAGTCTTAAACCATGCATCCACTACCTCATCATCCCATCTTTTTGATTTTTCCCAAACTTCTTTATTTTGAAAAATAGAAGTTTTCATTTCAACACCTCCCAAAATATTCATCTCTTCACGAATAATATTCTCAATTTTTTTAATCACTTTTAAACCGAGGGGCAGAAAAGAATATACTCCAGCCATTTCTTTATGAATATAGCCAGCCTGAATAAGTAATTGTGCATTTTTAGAAACCTCATCTTTTGGGGCTTCTTTTCGGGTTTTTGTAAAAAGTGTTGATTGCTTCATATGTAGGCTATTTTACTCGAAAAAGCAGATATGTGCAAAAGTAAAAAAACGCGCCACATGTCATTCCTGCGGAGGCAGGAATCCAGTCTGAAAGTCTTTGTATTAAAAATCTAAACTCAAATCACTCCAATCCGGATTAACACTTTCAATCAAGCTCAGTTTCCACTGCCTTTTCCACATCTTTAATGCTTTTTCTCTAGATATCGCGCTTTCTATGTCTTCTGTTGATTCAAAGTATACAAGCGTGCTTATGTTGTATTTCTTAGTAAATCCATCTGCTATTTTACGTTTATGTTCATCTATTCTACGCTCTAAATTATTAGTAACTCCGATGTACAAAGTTCCATTTTTCCCATTTGTGAGAATATATACATAAAAATTCTTCATAAATTCAATAAGACTGGATTCCTGCCTCCGCAGGAATGACAGACTCAACTCCTTCTCTCATCCTCTTCAATTCCTCTAAAGTAATCTCCATTGGATTTTCAGGTGCTTGTTTTTCTTCATTAACAGATAATTTTTTATCTACCAAAAGTCTAAAAAATTTAGAAAACTCAGTATCTATCCAATAATCTAATATTTCATTTCGAACCTTCCGATCCTTAAAATTTAGTTCCATATTAGGATGATCCATTTCATATAACTCTTCAGCTAATGCCATTTGTAATTCACCAATAGTTGTTGGAGCCTCTTTATGAGCAAGAATATTTTCCTCTCTTTTTTCTACTTCCTTATGATTATGTGTAAGTGTCTCTAGCATAATTTTATATTTTACCCTAAACCAATTTTGTACTAAAAATTGGTCGGGCGAACATTTTGTAATCAAAATGTTTTAGCCTAAAAAAGCTTAATAATATCAAAATAAGTTACATAAAGCATAAGCCCTATCAAGAATATAAACCCAAGTGCATTTACAAAATTTAATATTTTTGGAGATATTGGCCTACGAATTATTGCTTCTATAATAATAAAGAAAATTCTTCCCCCATCAAGAGCAGGAAAAGGCATAAAGTTTATTACAGCTAGGTTAATAGAAATAAATGCAGTAAAACCAAGTAAATAAATAAATCCAAAACTTGATGCATCCCCCACAAGTCCCGCTATACCAATAGGCCCACTCACTTGTGAAATATCTGCCTTACCACGAAAAGCCTTTCCGAAAAAATCAAGAAGACCAAAGAAAGTTTGATATATGACTTCGTATGTTAATTTGACTCCCTCCCAAAGTGCCTTAAAAAATGACAAGTGTACTTCACCCACTTTAGACATTGAAATACCAATGGCCTTATTATCTCCTGTTATACCAAGCACAGGCTCCACATCAACAGTTTTAATTTCGCTTCCTCGCTCATAAGAAATTTGTATTTTAGATTTTGATTCTGAAATAAATTTTTGAACATCAGGAACCTCTTGAGGTGTTATCGATACAGAGCTACCTTCCTTCATTAAAATAATTTCATCTCCAGCCATAAGCCCTGCTTTTTTTGCAGGTGAATTTTCCAAAACAGAAAGAATTGTAATTTTTGTATTTGTTACAGGATAGGTGGCACTCTCCACTGGCATTTTATAACCAGACATCAAACTTACGGAAATCAAAAGCCAAGCAAAAAGTATATTAAACAAAATACCCCCAATCAGTACTGCTATTTGAATATATTTTGGTTTGTTTACCAAACTTCTTGAAGCATCTTTTCCGGTCGTTGACTCCTCATTGGGATCTTCACCAAAAATCTTTACATATCCTCCAAATGGAATTAGGTTTATAGAATATGTGGTTTCTCCTTTTTTAAAAGAAAAAAGCTTGGGCGGAAAACCCACAGCAAATTCATCCACACGCACACCTGCTTTTTTTGCTATCAAAAAATGTCCAAGCTCATGAACAAACACAAGCACTGCCAATATAACGATAAATAGTATTGCTGACATTTAATTTAAGATTTCTTGCTCTTTTTTTTCAAATAAAGCCACAAGATTATTATTCCCCTCATCAATATATTTTTGCATTTCTTCTTTCGCACGAAATTTATCATCTTCTGAAATTGCCCCTTCTTTTTCTTTTGCTTGAACATCATCCCACGCAGTTTCTCTTTCTTTTCGAAGTGCAATACGAGCATCTTCCATTTTTTCTTTTGCAACTTTTACCAGCATAGCCCTTCTTTCACCTGTTAATTCTGGAAAGAAAAGTCGAATTCCTTTATCATCGACAGCCGTGGAAAGACCAAGATTTGAACCCGCAATTGCTTTCTCAATAGCTTTTGAAGCACTTGAGTCCCACGGTGCAATACGAAGAGTTCGCACATCTTCAAGCGAAATATTTGCAAGCTGATTCACAGGCATATACGAGCCATACATTTCAACTTGTATAGTATCGAGCACCGCCATATTTGCTCGGCCAGTTCGGATTGCTGTAAGCTCTCTTTTAAGCCATTCCTCCGTATCTTTAATTCTTGTTTTTAATTGTATAAAATCGTAAGCCATCTTTATGTGTTAAATTATAGTTTTGCTAATCAATATCATTTTACAATTAAATTATATTTATTGTAAGTGAAAGTTATAAAATCCGAAATTCGAAGCACGAAATCCGAAACAAATTCTAAATTCAAATAATTAAACAAATTCTCATCTGTGTCATCCTCGTGTAATCACGGGGATCCAAGTTCTGAATTCATATTAAGCGAATCAAATTATTCCCCCATTTTAACAGACAAACCCAAAAAAGTAAAAACCGCGCAAGCCCCCTGTTGGGATGCTTGCGCGGTCGAGAAACGATGATGGACTTTAGTCAGGGATGTATATACCGTCATATCCGTCCAAGGACACGATTTGCTTCTGAGCATCAGCAAATAAATCGACACTCTTGAATATGATACCGAAATTGTCTTTGGCAATCCGTCTGGATTTCTCAAGATTTTCCTGACGAGATAACAACAAATTAGCACGATTCACAATATGTTCGGTATACCTTTCTCTGAGTTTTCTGGCTTTATCGAACCTGATTTCAGCATCAAGGATTGAGGCCGCTAAATTCACGAAGACTTTTCTAATTGATGTTGTACTATATTCTGCAATGACTTCCTTTAAGGGGTTTAGCTCGTCCACCGCCTTTTTGAAGCAGCTAAGAATCGCGCCACATCTTGTAATAGTATCCCAGTCTTTTTTAAATTGAAGCTTCTTAAATAGTTCAAAGTAGCCGACTGGTAACATACAAGCAATTACTGCGATTACTAAAAGAGTGGTGTCGCCATAAAAACCAAAAGATAAAAAAACAAAAACAATAATGACGATGTTCCAGTTAAGGAAATTATTCCACTTCTCTAGGGAACGTTTTGGATCCCCTTTGACACTATCGTATTCAGCACACACCGATTCAAGCGTGACCCCCTCAAGGTTGTTCCGCTCATAAGCAGCAACCATTTCAGGACTCACAGAGTTCATAATCGATTTGAATTCAGTCGTATTCATCTGTCAATTTCTTTCTATTCTTTTGTCTTTTTAGGACCATGGTCTTGCGGACATTATCATGAGCTTGCGACCCACAACAACACGATTTCTCGCCATGTAATCCAAAATAGTTAGACGACTATTCTACCTTATATTATATCACACATATATAGTTTTTGCAAGAATTTGCACCCCGCCCCGCAAAAACGAGCTCAACAGAGGCGTTTTTGCGGGGCCAATCCAACTGTCTGTATTTTTTACAAAAAAAATACAGCCCTCCAGCTTCACCCTAAAACAAATTTGAGTACAAATTTGTTCGGGCGAACATTTTGTTCAAAAAATGTTTTAGCCAAAAAAACTTGCAAAATTCCCCTTTGAAATACAAGTCCACTAAAATAATTTCTTCGAACGAGTTAGCGGAGTGGTTCTAGAAAATTAATAAATTATTTAGCAAAAATCAACTGTTTGAGTGAGCTTGGGGTGGGACCCAAGCGCAAGACTCATTGAGATATTTATGAGCTTGCGAAATAAATATCCAATGAGTGGACAGCTCCTGTAAGGAGGAGCACAGCGAGTTTTGGTTTTTGCGTTAAGAATAATTTATATAATTTTCAGAAGCACGGAGCGCTTTAGTGAGAAAAATTATTTTTGGGGACTTAGATAAACATAAAAAACTTTCAGACTGGATTCCGGCAGGAGTTTAACCTCGTGAATACGGGGGCCGGAATGACAACCCTAGATTAATATACAGGCAAAACCAAAGCCAATGTCTCTAATAAAATCTTCAACGATGACGACGTATCAAAAACATATTTTTTAATCTCCAAGAGTTTTTCGAGTGCTTCCCTATTTTTCTTTAAATCTTTTGCCAAAATAACTTCCACCTCCGAAAAGAAATTATTCGCCACAGACTTCCCTTCTTTATTATCTTTAAACGCCTTCAAAAACTTTTCAACCATTTTCAATCTTTCTGGATATGTGGATTTTAGAAAAGTCTTCGAATTCAAGACTGGATTCCCGTCTTCACGGGAATGACAGAAAGAAGAAACTTCACTCTCTAAGACAACCATTCTCGAAAGCAAAGTTTCAATAAAAAACGAAGTGGAGGGAACGATAATAAAAAAGTGAGTATTCTCTGTTGGCTCCTCAAACATTTTAAGCATCGCATTTT
>CAYZZT010000028.1:0-8557 GCA_964483025.1 uncultured Candidatus Saccharibacteria bacterium
TTCTTATTCAAAACTTCAATCAAATGCTTGCCCAAACCTTTCTTAATCATTCTATGTATTTGATGCACCTGAAGACTTGGCTTCGAAAGATCACGTTTTGGATAAAAAACTTCTACCCGTTGAAAATAATCCATAATACTAAACATTAAAGTCCCCAAATAAGGAACGCTTCGCATTTTAGAAATCCATTCGTATATTTTCCTTGTATCTTCCCATGTTTTTTTATCTGCTTTTGGAATATTAGGATAATTATTGGCTGAAATAATTGGTGAGAGTAATTCCCACCCTTCTGGTAAAACTGCAATATGCTCAAGTGGAAAAACCGCTCTTTGATGACCATAACCCATATCTACTGCTACAATATAAACTTTTGATTTATTTTCTAACATAATTACTCTAATTCTAACACATTATTCTTACAAATAATCTCAAAAAACCTTGCTGAAGGACGAATCTTACGTTCTAGATTATCCCTGTTAATTTCTATTAATCCAAACTTTGGCCAATGTCCATGAGCCCACTCAAAATTGTCAGTTAATGCCCAATGTAAATACCCTCGAACATCTACCCCTTCTAATATTGACTCATGTATAGCTTTGAGGCTTTCTGTTATAAACCATTTTCTATATTTGTCTTCAGTATCAGCCAACCCATTTTCTGTAATATAAATAGGTTTATTATATTTCTTTAGAAAATTTAAAATTAGAGAAATTTTCTCAGGATGAAGATGCCAATCTAAATCAGATTTTTTGTTTGGTAGATTTTTCTGACGACCCAAATATATCCTATTATGAAAATAATAGTTTAAACCAATAAAATCAAATTTATTTTTTGTTTTTTCAAGAAGTCTTTCATTTACCCACCAATGATATATTTTTGCCAAGATTTTATCAAAAAATGTTACACCCTCAAATGAAATAAAATTATAAGCCATACTAACTTGACTATTTGGATTTATTTTTTTGATAACATCATAAACTGAATTATGAGCAGATACTAAATTATTTAATACTTTAAAATATGAAAAGGGATTTTTTTTCTGTGGTGGCCAAATCCCAAACAAATACGAACAAGTTGAATAAATACCAACTTCATTTAAAGTAAGCCAGAAAGTTACCTCGGGTAATTCTGGAACTATTTTTTCTACAAAACGCTTAAAGAAAAAAATAATTTCCTTGGACTCCCAGCCTCCTTTATCACGAAGCCACAATGGTATCGGCCAATGCCACAAAGTTACAAAGGGTTCCATCCCTAGTTCTCTTATTGTCTTTACAACTTCTTTGTAGTGCTCAATTTCTTTTTGATCAAAAATACCTTCTTCGGGTTCTATTCTAGACCATTCGATTGAAATTCTTGTTGCATTATGTCCAAGCTCTTTTGCTAAAGAAAAATCTTCTCGAAATAGATTATAGTGATCTGAAGAAATACTAGAAATAAAATTTTCTAGCCCGTGTTTTTCCACAAAGCCATTTTCATACAAATGTTTTTTTCTTGCTTCTGAAATTTCCCATTCGGACCAATCATTTTTTGTATTTCCCTCAACCTGATGACTGGCACTTGAAGCCCCCCAAAGAAATTTTTCTGGAAATTTTAAATACTTCATAAAAGTACTATTCAATTGATGCTTCTGGAACAAACGAATAATTTTCATTCTTAACTAAAGTTGGCTCGCCATCTTTTTCTACCACATAATATGCAAATCCTTTCATCTTTTTTACAGCCTCATAATCTGCATGTTCTGGCATACTAGCAGAGTCATCGAGATTTACAGGACTGTCGTCTGAAGTAACAAGCCAAGTTTTCCCAGTGTTTACAACCAAATGTCCTGTAAATGATGGAATTTCAATTTTGTCCCCCGCTTTAACTTTAATAGCTTTAAAGGTTTCTACCTTATCATCAATATCTTTTCCATTTTCATCTTTTTGTCTTGTTTGCAAAAGCAAAATACCCTCACCTTCTATAATCCAGTAAGTTTCGCTAAAATCTATAATATGGTAATGCCCGTATGTTTTTATATATTCCCCTCCAACTGTGCCACTTTCCCAAACAGTAATATTTTTCTTCTCACTTCCCCCACGAATCATATAATAATGAACTTCTGGTGCAGAAGCCTCGGGACTCATCAAAACCTCCTTCATTTTTTCATTTGTGCGCGTTGCGTATGGTTGTATCATAGTGGGAATTATAACATTATGGACACCAGTCTGTCATTCCCATAAATGATGGAATCCTCACACACATTTCAGACCAAATTCTCATTTTTCCACAAATATAAAAAATTAAACTGTAAATAATCTTTAATTTTGACCAACCTACCTACGTGATATACAAAAATTTCTATCTAAACGATCCATGTAAAATTCTTTTTTAAACATAGACCCTCCTTCTAAATATTCACAGAACGCTTTATCGCCAGTACTCCAAGCCACCTCCATGACACAGTATCCAGCAGTCGAGGATTTAAGACATATTTCAATGTCTTTGTTTTTTATCGCTTTTATTTTAATAATTCTATCAACACAGTTTGAGTGAAGAGGCGATTGTAAGGAAGGACAAAAACTCTCGTTGTTTAGGGTAAGTGCAACTTTTCTAAAAATTTCACCACTAAACACAAACAGTAACGTAAATAAAACTAAAACAAAAAAGATGCCTGAAAAGAATTTATATTTAAAAACACCACTAGAAATAGTTATATTCCTTCTCTTAGTTGATAAAATTAGACCTATTACAAATCCAATAACAGCAAAAACTATTACAGACGGAATGATAATTAATGTAGTAGCTAATCCTTTGTCATCATGTATTACATTTCCACCAAAAATCCACATAATAAGTATTAAACCGAATATAGAAAAATTTATCATAAAACTATAAACAATTTTATTTGCTAAAGAAAGATGAAACTTTGTAAGATTGTTTATGATTAAAAACGAGATATACAAACTACAGATTAATAATATTAAATAGTAAATCGACACAATAAAATTATATGAACTTGTAAGATTAGACGTTGGAAAATAATTATAAAATGATGAAATTAAGAAAGATATAAATAACACCACGACAGCTACCACTAAAAGTATTTTTTTCATGTAACAATTATATCAAAATTATAGTAATAAATTAAATTTATGACTTGGATCACACATAATTTCTTACAAAAGTATTTTTCTGCTGAAAAATCTTTTCGTCACTCACATATAAAATTCTGGTGAATTTTTATGCGAGCCCGTCTCGGTGCCGTCGCACCTGCGACCTTGCGAAAGTTTCCCAAACTTTCTCACCTCAGCTCGTCAGCTTCCGGTCTTGCATTCGGGTCACGTATAATTTCTTGTTAGAAATTTACTCGACCCCGACTCAGTCGCCTTCGCTCCTTCCGTCCTTCAATCTGATATCCATCAGATTGAACCCTCGCCGAATTCACCGTCGCGCCCCGTCTTTGAATCGTATCCCATACGATTCAACCCCGTTGCTACGAGGATGACAATGCGAGTGCGAGACTGGATTCCGGCCTTCGCCGGAATGACAAATGATTCCAATATTCTGAATTTTATTATGTGTTACTTGTCCTCCTAAGTTTTTGTAATCAAAAAGTTTGGGGGATGGATTCATTCTTAATTTATAATTCCTAATTCTTAATTCTATTTTTTAATCGCTACCCTAATAAACTCCGTAAATAGTGGATGTGGGGAAAGTGGCCTTGCTTTAAACTCTGGATGAAATTGCGTGCCTAAGAAAAATGGATGCCTATTTTTTGGAAGCTCAGCAATTTCCATCAATTCCCCGTTTGGCGAAGTGCCAGAAAATACCAAACCAGCCTTTTCAATATCCACAATAAACTCAGGATTTACCTCATATCGATGACGGTGGCGCTCACTAATGCTATTTGCCCCGTAGGAACGCCCCGCTACTGTATTTGGCTTTAATAGCGCCTCATACGCCCCAAGCCTCATGGAAGCTCCGTATTGGCCCAAGGCAAGCTTTTTCTTCTGTTCAGGCATAATATCCACTACCAAATGTGTCGATTTTGGGTCAATTTCTGCTGTATTTGCATCCTTAAAACCAAGTACATTTCTAGCATATTCTATGACCATAAGTTGCATACCATAGCAAAGTCCGAAATATGGAATTTTGTTTACTCTGGCGTATTCTATTACCTTCAACTTCCCTTCTATTCCAGACTCACCAAAACCGCCCGGAACAATTATTCCATCATATTTAGAAAGCTCTTTAATTTTCTTTGCATCTTTTTCCTTGTCCGTAGAGGAAAAATCTTTTGCATTTAGCCACGAAAGTTTCGGCTTTGCCCCAAGTGCATACGCTGAAAATTTAATTGCCTCTATTACTGAAACATAGGCATCTGAAAAAACAAAATCGCCTGAATCAAAATATTTACCTACAATAGCAATCTTAACTTCCTTCTTTGCATTTTTTACTTTATTAACAAAAGATTTCCATGGATACATATCAATACTTCCATTTTTCAAACCCAGAGCTTTCACTACCATCTCTCCAAATTTATCCTTTTCAAAATTTAAAGGTACATCATAAATACTATCAATATCTGGAGCAGAAATAACGTTTTCTTTTGGAATACTGCAAGAAAAAGAAATTTTTTCTTTTCTTTTTTCATCGAGAGGTACTTCACTTCTAGCAACAATAAAATCTGCATTTACTCCATATGAGCTAAGCTGACGAATTGCATTTTGTGTCGGTTTACTTTTCATTTCACCAAGTTTATTTGGTATTGGCATATATGAAACCATAATAAAAATTACATCTTTAGGATGTTTAAGTTTTAAGACCCTTGATGCCTCGATAAACATAATATTTTGATAATCGCCCACAGTACCCCCAATTTCAACAATTGTAATTTCTGATTTATTTACTTTTCCAGAGCTTTCAATTCTGTGAACGATTTCATCACGAATATTATCTGCATCAATACATTTTCCACCAAAACCAAGTGCTCTCTCTTTATCAATTACATATTTGTAAACCATCCCTGAAGTCATATAATCTTCTCTCTTCAAATCTCTATCCAAAAATCTTTCATAATTTCCCATATCTTGATCTGTTTCTAACCCACAATCCATAACGAAAACCTCACCGTGTTCAGTGGGGTTCATTGTACCTGCGTCTACATTTAAGTAAGGATCGACTTTGACGATATTTACTATGTATTTTTTTGCTTCGAGTATGGTGCCGAGAGATGAAGTGGTGATACCTTTACCAACACCAGACATCACTCCTCCAATAACAAAGATATACTTGTGAGATTTTTTTGTTGCCATTACCATACATTGTAGACCCCTCTTTCAATTTTTTCAACTAGATGAAGGAGAAGGCAACGGATGTAAAATAAGTCAAAAGGAATACGACACCAATACACGAATAAAAAAACAAATGCCACGAATGAAATGCATTCCATTCGTGTCATTCGTGCCGTGTTAATTTATTTACAACTATTTACCCAGATACCTACGTACTGCCAAAAAGCTAGAAATAGCACCAATTGCAATACCAGACGTCATAATAATAAGGAATAACTGACCAAAATTATGGATATAATAAGTAAATATGCCATTCCCAGCAAAGAAAGTCTCTGTGTACCTATTTAGCCAAAATGTGAGAGGGTAAAATAATATTAAAGTGAGAATACCAGCAGTTAAGCCATAAAGGATACCCACTACAAGAAATGGACCTTTTATATATGTGTAGTTTGCTCCCACTAGTTGCATAACGGAAATTTCATCCTTGGCAGTAAAAATTGCCAAACGTATTGTATTGAATGTTATAAGAATAGAAATAAGAGCAAAAATGATAGCAAGAATAAAACCCACCTTTTCTCCTGAACTAATTAATTTATTCAACCTATCTATTGCATCTTTGTTTTGCAAATAATTGATTTTATCAATAATTGAAGAGTCTCCGCGAGAAATATTTTGTTGATTCAAATAATTTGCTATCGATTCATACTCTGCTGTATCTTTTGCTTTTATATTTAGCACGGCACCAAGTGGGTTGTCACTAAGCTCATCGAGCGCCTGAAGTGTGATTTGGTCATTTTGATGACGTACACGAAAATTTTCTAGAGCTTTTTCACGAGACACATAATCTACTTTTGAAACTTCTGGCATAGCTTCTACTTGTTTTTTGAAACTTAAAATATCAACCTCTTGTGCATCTGTGGTAAAATATACATTCACATCCACTTTATCCCGAATAACTTCAAGTGATGATTTCAAAAGTGCGCTTGAAAAAATAATTGATCCAATCAAAAATAAAGTTACTACCATAATAAGTATAGAGGAAAGAGAGACAAATGCATTACGGCAAAAAGATATAAAACCTGACTTAAATATTCTTTTTAAATTTATCCACATCATTGTTATTTATTACATCATCCCTAATTAAACACTTCATCTCTCGGCTGTCATCCTCGTGTACTCACGGGGATCCAAGTCCATTTTTTAGACTGGATTCCGGACTAAATCCGGAATGACAAACATAATGATGTTAATTAAAAATATTGTTAGTTTATTTTACTCTGTTAATTTTTTTAAAATACAAATCTGGATCCCCGCATTCGCGAGGACGACATAAAACATAGGCGCTTGTCACAAATATTTTTCTACTGAAAAATTTTCTGGCCACGCCTCAGCTCGACAGCTTCCGGCCTTGCGTTCAGGTACTCACCTGAACTCACTTCTTGTTTTAAGTCGATTAAAGTGTGTAATGTCCCTTAGGATCATCTCTAACTATTTTACCATCTTCCATAGATATTACTCTTTTCTTTAAAGAATCTATTACTCCCTTGTTATGTGTTGTTAATACTACCGTAGTACCTAAATCATTTATTTTTTTAAATAGCTGAATTACTTCAAATGTATTTACTGGGTCTAGATTTCCTGTGGGTTCATCAGCAATTATTAAATCTGGTTGGTTTACAATAGCTCGCGCAATAGCAACTCTCTGCTTTTCACCTCCAGAAAGCTGGTGAGGAAAACTCCACATTTTTCTTTCAAGCCCCACAAGTTCAAGCACGTGGGATACATCAGCTTGAATTTCTTCTTCGTCACGCCCAGCTACCTCCATTGCAAAAGCAATATTTTCATAAGCTGTCTTATTTGGCAAAAGTCTGAAATCTTGAAAAATTACGCCTATCTTTCGACGATAATCCGGCATATGTTTTTTGTTTATACTGTGGATATTCGTGGATTCAAAAAAAACAGTACCGGAAGTAGGTTTTTCTTCTGCTAAAATCATTTTAAGAAGGGTTGTTTTCCCTGCTCCAGAATGACCCACAACTGAAACAAATTCACTTGGCTCTATTTTAAGGGTTACCTCTTCTAGCCCAACTGATCTGTCATCATATATTTTACTTACATTATCAAAATAAATCATATTTATACAGATTATTCTATCATATTTTATCAAAATCCCCTATCCACAGTCACGTGGACGTTCTAGATGTTGTCTAGCACTATATGCATTTATTATAAAAACTCGTATAAATGAAATTTGATTAAATCCGAAATCCGAAGCACGAAATCCGAAACAATATCAAAATATTAAATTATAAATTCAAAACAATATAACCTGTATTTGTTTAATACTTTAGAATTTTGGATTTAGAATTTGTTTCGAATTTCGGATTTCGTGCTTCGAATTTTAAAAAATTATATACTCGAAAATCTGGGATACTTTTACAAATTTATCTCTGCCTCAATAAATCTGTCTAGTTCTCCACCTAACACATCATCAACTTTGGCTGTTTCTACATTAGTTCTATGATCTTTCACCATTTTGTACGGATGAAGAACATAGGAGCGGATTTGGCTCCCCCATTCAATCTCGGCATCTTTTGAAAAACTTAAACCTTCGGCTTCTTTTTTCTTTCTTGTTTCTTCCAAAACATAAAGTTTTGCTTTCAAGATTTCCATCGCTTTTTCTCTATTTTGAGCTTGAGATCTCTCGGCGTCACAATGCACCGCAATATTTGTAGCTATATGAACAATACGCACTGCTGTTTCCCTTTTGTTTACATTTTGCCCTCCGGGCCCACTTGAGCGGGCAAACTCAACTCGCACATCTTCAGGACGAACTTCTATTTCAGTATCTTTCTTTTCAAATTTTGGAATAACTTCAACAAGAGCAAAAGAGGTGTGACGAAGTTGCTTTGCATTAAATGGAGAAATACGTACAAGCCGGTGGACTCCGCTTTCATTTTTTAAATTTCCATATACATTCTTTCCAGAAACTTCAACTACAATATTTCTAAATCCTCCGTGATCATTTTTATTTGAATGTATGACTTTGTACCCCCAACCTTTTTTTTCAAAATATTTTGAATACATTGTAAAAAGAATTTGAGCAAAATCTTCCGCGTCTATTCCTCCGGCACCTGAAATTACACTTAAGAGTGCATCACCTTTATCAAATTTCCCATGGCCAGCTTGTTCTTCTTTTAAATCTGCAATTTCTTTGAGAATTGCTTGTGCACGAATTTTGTCATCCCAAAAATGAGTATCATACATTTGTGATTCAAGCTCTT
>CAYZZT010000029.1:0-8331 GCA_964483025.1 uncultured Candidatus Saccharibacteria bacterium
TTTATTCTTCGTCTCTCAAAATCGTATCTGTCTTGTACACCTTCCTTAGTTCTTCTTGCAAATCAGCGATCATTTTATGTTTTTTACTACCCGCAAATCCTGTACCTGCTGGTATAAGGCGACCGATGATAACATTTTCTTTAAGACCTCGTAGTTGGTCCACATTACCTCGAACAGCATTTTGAATAAGAACTCGAGTTGTGTGTTGGAATGAAGCAGCTGAAAGGAATGATCTTCTTGAAAGTGATACTTCTGTGATACCCATCACCACAGCATCACCGACTGCTGGCTCACCACCCTCTGCAATTATTCTTTCATTTTCTTCATGAAGTGCTGCATTTTCTAGTAACTCTCCTTCTGTAAATAATGTATCACCTGCTTTTTTCACACGTACACGTGAGAACATTTGTTTAACAATAACTTCAATGTGCTTTCTAGACACGGTCTCACCCTGAAGTTCATAAAGTTTATTCACTTCAGAAATAATATAATTTTGTGTAGCTTCTCTTCCTCCATATTTGAACACTTCATCGATATCAGCAGAACCATCTGTCATGAGCTGTCCTTTTATAACTTTATCTCCAACACGCACCGTAGCAACACGCTTGTTTGTGAAAGCATATTCTATCTCACCTTTAACCTTTTTTGATTCACCATCATCTGAAAGAACCTTAATCATTCTATCTTTTCCAAGGTCAATAACTTCACTAACGGTACCATCAACTTTATTTACAACTGCTGGATTTTTTGGAGCTCTTTTTTCAAAAACTTCTTCAACACGAGGAAGACCTTGTGTAATATCTCCACCAACAGATGCAATACCTCCAGCATGGAATGTACGCATTGTAAGCTGAGTACCCGGCTCTCCAATAGCTTGTGCAGCCACTGTACCCACCGCTTCCCCAATATCAATCATTACATTTCTACCTAAGTCAGTTCCGTAACATTGTGCACAAACACCATGAAGAGATGCGCATGTAAGTGGTGAACGAACTTCGACAGAGGCAACATCCCTTTCTTCAACTATTTTTGAATCATCTTTTGTAATCAAGTGGCCTTTTTTAAATACAATTTCTCCAGCAGAGTCCACAATATTTGATGCGGCAACACGGCCACGAATTTTCTTCGACAAAGGAATTTCAATACCGGAATCACTTCCACGAACAATCACAACTGAATCTTTTGTTCCACAATCTACTTCTGAAACGACAACATCCTGAGCAACATCAAAGAGGCGTCGAGTTAAATAACCCGCCTTCGCCGTGTTAAGTGCGGTGTCTGTCAAACCTTTTCTGGAACCATGAGTCGAAATAAAATATTCAATCGGTGTAAGACCTGCTTTATATGACGAAAGAATTGGGAATTCAATTGTCTCACCTTGGTTGTTTGCAATAAGGCCCTTAATACCTGCCATCTGTGTAATATTTCCAATAGAACCTCGAGCTCCTGAAATAACCATATCGTAAATTGGACCATCTTTCACAAACGCCTCGTTCATAATTTTTTCAATTTTACCTTTAGCTTCATGCCAAAGCTCAATATTTTTCCTATATCTTTCATCTTCGGAAAGAAGTCCTTCATTAAATTGATTTTGAACTTCTTCAGATTCTTTCTTTGCAGATTCTATAATAACAGCTTTCGATGCTGGTTCCCGAACATCATCAATACCCCAAGTTGTACCTGAGTGAGTTGTATATTTGAAACCAAAAACCTTAATCTTATCCATTATTGTTGGAATATTTTCAATTCCATATTTGTTGGTAAGATCATCAATAATTGCTGTCATTTTCTTCTTTTCCATTTCTGCATTTATATATGTATAATCTTTAGGCAAAACTGAGTTAAATAGAAGTCGCCCAACAGAAGTTTCAAATGTTCCATTTTCAAATTGCGCATATTTTGCTGTGTCTGTTGCAAGAACTTTAATTTTTGCTCGAAAACCTACCAATCCATAATCATATGCATTAATAGCATCGTTTGGACTTGAGAAATATTTGCCTTCACCTTTTGTGCCTTCAATTATTTTTGTCATCCAATAACAACCCAAAACAATATCTAGAAGTTTTGCTGCAACAATAGGATCTCCAGAACCTGGCTTTAAAATATTTTTATCCGCGGCCATAATTTCTCGAGCTTCCATTTGAGCTTCCTCACCTAATGGAACATGCACAGCCATTTGGTCTCCGTCGAAGTCGGCGTTGAAAGCTGTACACACAAGAGGGTGAACTTGAATAGCAGATCCTTCAATAAGAATTGGTTGAAAAGCCTGAATACCTAGTCTGTGAAGTGTGGGAGCACGGTTTAGAAGAACATATTTTCCTTCAATCACACTTTCAAGAATTGCCCACACCTCAGGAATTCCTTCATCAATTAATTTATTTGCTCCACGAATATTAAAAGCAAATTCTTTTCCTAAAAGTTCTGAAATAATGAATGGTCGAAAAAGTTCAAGCGCCATATGCTTTGGTAAACCACATTGATGAAGTTTCAAATCTGGACCAACAACAATAACAGAGCGCCCTGAATAGTCCACACGTTTTCCAAGAAGATTTCCTCGAAGAAGACCTCTTTTGCCTTTAAGATTATCCGCAAGAGATTTTAAAGGTCTTCGTTGTGCTTGATTAAGCCCAGCAAAAGCTGCGTTACCGTGGCGAATTGAATTGTCGATAAGCGCATCCACAGCTTCTTGAAGAATTCTTTTTTCATTTCGCAAAATAACTTCTGGAGCTTTAATTTCTATAAGTTTCTTCAAACGATTATTTCGGTTAATAACTCGTCTGTACAAATCATTCACATCACTCGTTGCATGTCGTCCTCCATCTAAAGCCACCATAGGCCGAAGTGCTGGTGGAATCACAGGGATACGTGTAAGAAACATCCACTCTGGACGAATGTTTCCCTTCACCATTGATTTAACAACAATTAATCTTTTTGAAATTTTTTCTCTTTCTAGTGATTTTGCTTTTTCTATATTTTTTTCAAGTTCTGCCTGAAGCTTCACAAGATCTAAATCTTTCAAAAGACCGTATATTGCTTCCGCGCCAATTGATGCATCAAAAAGTGTTCCGTACTTCATTGAGTATTTGTGGTAGATAACTTCATCTATAACTTTTCCTGCTTGAATTGCATCAATTTCTTTCTTTGTTTCAAGTAAAAGATTTTTTAGAGCATCTTTTGTTTTTTCATCTTGAATATTTTTTATTTTTGATTTAAATTCTGAATCCAAATCACTTAGAATTCGAGCTCTTTCTTCTTCATCCACAAGAGTTATAAGATAACCTGCAAAGTAAACCACTTTCTCAAGCTCAATTCCTGACATTCCAAGAAGAAGCGAGATTCGTGAAGGCACTGAGCGCAGGAACCAAATATGGCCGATGGGAGTAGCTAAATCAATATGCCCCATTCTTTCTCTTCGCACCACAGAGCGTGTAAGCTCCACTCCACATTTTTCACAAATAATTCCTTTATAGCGAATGCCTTTATATTTTCCACAGTAACATTCATAGTCATGATCAGGACCAAAAATCTTCTCATCGAAAAGACCGCTCTTTTCACTTCGCTGAGTTCGATAGTTCATAGTCTCTGGTTTTGTGACCTCACCATATGACCATTCTTTAATTCTCTCTGGAGATGCAAGTCTTAGTGAAATCAAATCGAAATCATTGAAGTCTTGTGTTTTGTTGTTGATTATTTTTGTGTTCATAGTTTTACTTGGGCGAACATTTTGTAATCAAAATGTTTTAGCTCTAAACCACACATCGTGTGGTCGGGCGAACGTTTTGGGTACAAAATGTTTTAGCCTGTTTGTTTAGAAATTATAAATTATTCTTCATCTTCTGTTATAACTTCTTTTGAAGTAATTTTCTTTCGACCTGACCCATCTTTCTTTTTAAGTTCAATATCCAATCCAAGCGCTCGCAAGTTTGCTAGAAGCACATTAAATGATGCTGGTACATTTGGCTGTTTCAATAGTTCACCTTTCACAATAGAATCAAATGCTTGTGAACGTCCAATAATATCGTCTGATTTAATAGTGAGCATTTCTCGAAGCGTATAAGATACACCATGCCCGAGTAGCGCCCACACTTCCATCTCTCCAAGTCTCTGTCCTCCACCTTGTGCTTTACCTCCAAGTGGCTGTTGTGTAATAAGAGAGTAAGGACCAATCGATCGCATGTGAATTTTATCTTCCACCATATGGTGAAGTTTCAAAATATACATATAACCCACAGCAACTTTCTGCTCAAACTTTTCACCTGTTCGTCCATCAAAAAGATCCATCTTTCCATCTTCAGGAAATCCTGCTTTCACAAGCTCTGCTTTAATTTCAACATCTGTTGCCCCAACAAAAGGAGGAACAATTGCTTGATAGCCCAAAGTATTTGCAGCAAGCCCAAGGTGAATTTCAAGAATTTGACCAAGGTTCATACGAGAAGGCACACCGAGTGGAGTAAGAATAACATCAATAGGTGTTCCATCAGCCATATAAGGCATTTCTTCGATTGGAAGAACTTTTGAAATAACACCTTTGTTTCCGTGTCGCCCCGCAAGCTTGTCTCCAACCTGCACTGTTCGAAGCTGAGCAATTTCAATATGAATTCTTTTTATAATTCCTGATTCTAACTTATCGCCATTTTCTCTTGAAAAGATTTTTACAGAAACAACACGTCCTCGCTTTCCGTTTTCAAGTCGCTTTGATGTATCTTTCACATCACGAGCTTTTTCACCGAAAATAGATCTTAGCAATCTTTCTTCTGGAGTAAGTTGGGTCTCACCTTTTGGAGTAATCTTTCCAACAAGAATATCGCCCGGTCGTACTTCTGCACCAATTCGCACAAGACCTTCTTCATCTAAGTTTTTTAGTTTAATTTCACCAACATTTGGAATATCTGGAGTTGTAACTTCGGGACCGAGTTTTGTATCACGCACATTAATCACAAATTCTTCAAGATGAATAGAAGCAAATTTATTTTCTTTAACAACTCTTTCGGAAAGAATAATAGCATCTTCAAAGTTTGAGCCAGACCATGACAAAAATGCAACAAGCATATTTTGTCCTAATGCCATTTGTCCGTTATCTGAAGTTGATGTATCGGCAAGCAAGTCCCCCTTTGAAACCTTATCCCCAAGATTTACTTTTGGTCGCTGGTGAAAACAAGTAAATGAGTTTGTTCTTTCAAATCGCACAAGACTATATATAGTATCTTTTCCTTTTCCATTTCGTAGTACAATTTTGTTTCCATCAACAGCTGTAATTGTACCGTCTTCATCAGCTCGAATTACTCGGAGTGTGTCTGTGACCGCTTTTTCTTCAATACCTGTAGCAACTATAGGGGCTTCGGGAACAATACATGGAGTCGCCTGCTTTTGCATGTTCGAACCCATGAGCGCTCGGTTTGCATCATCGTGGTTTAAGAAAGGAATCATAGATGTCGCAATTGAAAATGGTTGGTTTGTTGCAACATCCATATAATCTACCTGATCCGGCTTTACCAAAAATGGTTCTCCATCCCTTCTTACCTCAACGGAAACTTCTGTAATATGTCCGGTTTTATCATATGCTGTTGCAGCATGAGCAATATTGTATCTTTCTTCTTCAAGGGCATTTAGGTACACAACCTCTGCTGTAACTTTTCCATTTTTTACTTTTGCGTATGGAGTTTCAATCATTCCAAATTCATTCACCTTTGCATATGTTGCAAGACGCAAAATAAGACCAATGTTTGGACCTTCTGGAGTGTGAATTGGACAAAGTCTTCCATAGTGAGAAGGGTGCACGTCTCGAACTTCAAAACCTGCTCGGTCTCTCGATAGTCCTCCGGGGCCTAGAGCAGAAAGTGTGCGTAAATGTTCAACTTCAGCAAGTGCATTTTCCTGTTGCATAAATTGTGAAAGCTGATTTTGTGTAAAGAATTCTTTTATTCTAGCCTGAAGTGGCCGAGGAGAAATAAACTGAATAGGAAGAGTTGCATCTGTATCGATTGTAGACATTCTGTTTTGAATGTTTCTTTTCATTTGAGTCATACCAACTCTAATTTTTGACTGTAGAAGTTCACCAACAAAACGCACTCGTCTACTTCCAAGATGGTCGATATCATCTTCCATACCTTCTGGATTTTGGTTTAGGCCACATATATATGAAGCCATGACCGCAACATCATCAAGAGAAAGTGTGCCTCTTAACAAATCTTTATCATCCATTGATTTTTGGAATCTTTTATTGAATCGAAAACGTCCAGCTTTTGAAAGATCATATCTTTCCTTACTAAAAATAGAATCTACAAAACTATGGGCAATTTCTGGAGTAGCTAGGTCTCCGTCACGAAGCCTTTTGTAAATTTCGAGATATGAATCTTCTTGAGTTTTTGCTGTATCTTTTGCAATAGAAAGTTCAATCATCTTTTTGACATCTTCATTGCTGTCTTTAAAACGAGCTATGATAGCTTCGTCTGTAACATCACCAAGAACACGGAAAAGAGAAGCGATTGGGAATTTGCGTTTTTTGTCTACACGAACATACATCACACCATCGGCTTCTGTGTCGATTTCAATCCAAGCACCTCGTGAAGGAATGATTTTTGCTCCGAAGAATTTTCGTCCTCGAAGTTCATTGGCTGTAAAGAATACACCATATGAACGTGCAAGCTGTGGAACAACAACTCTTTCAATCCCATTGATTATGAAAGTGGCGTTACGAGTCATTAAAGGAAATTCTGCCATAAAAACTTCTTGCTCCTTTTCTGTACCAAGAATTTTATTTTTCACACGCACAGTGGCTTTAAGTGGGGCTTCATATGAAAGTTTGTTTACCTTTGCATATTGCTCGTCACACTTCGCTTCTCCAAGCTCAAAGTTTACAAAATCTAGCTCAAACTTTTTCTCTGAAAAGTCTTTTACCGCTGAAAACTCTTTAAAAGTTTCTGCAAGTCCAAAAGTCTTGAGCCAATCAAAAGACTTGATTTGAGATTCAATCAAGTTTGGCATCTCTATCATTGATTCTTTGTATCGAGAGAAAAACTTTTTAGGTCGTTGTTGTGTATTCATATTGTTATTAAAATTGTTATTAAAATCTACTATACGCAAAAACCTCCCGTTCTATTTGGGTTCTAAAGACAATTATTAAATTATAGGAGTCTTTGTTGACAAAACGTGGGAAGGCAAGTTATTAAATGAAACTAACTTGACTTTCTCGGAAAATACTCAATCAAAAGTCGTACGCGTGATTATAGCAAAACTGCGGAGGATGTCAATGGGGATTTTTCCACGCCACGCCAATCGGCTTGACTTACCTGTACTGTCGGTGCTACTATTTACATATAAGCAAATAAGTGTGCTTGTTACCAAAAATGTGTGTCCTAGGTCTAGGGCCCACATTTTTGGTTTTTAGCTCTATTTTTTAATAGATTTTATGTAAATACTTTTTTTCTATTACCCTCCTTAATTCTTTGTTTTTACCTGTAAAATGGTCTTTAATCGCACCACTAACTAGATCAGATAGTTGCATTGCATTAACATATTCAGAACTCACATGAGTAATATATTTAATTCTCTTGATAGTTTTTGTATTTACTCTATCAAACAAATATCTATTAAAATGATCAAACTCCCCTTTAAACATTCTCCTCTCTGCACGATCTATTACTACTTCAATTCCGGTTACACCACATCCCTTTACGGAAAAGACCAATAATTTTGATAAGTTATAATCATCAAAAATATTGTGAAGTTTTTCATGACCCTTTGTGGCAAATTTGCCTTTGTATATTCTTTTGTCCACAAGACGCCAATAAATAAGTATTCCAATTTTATTTATTAAAACCAAAATATCTTTATACATCAAAAGAGGAATAATTGTTGATTTTATTTCACTTTTAAAACCATATTTGTTCCTAATCGCCATTATTCCATTTTCTAAAGCAAATAGTTTTTTAGAATCAAGACAAATAGCAGAGAGAATATAATACAAACTTGCACCTGTTGGAATCTTTGTGCCTGTATCGTCCACTTTAAATGGTTTTCCTGGGTCACCAGATTCATCAATAAAAATATAGTTTTGTTGATTCGACATTATGATTATTATCCCACAATATTTTATCTAACTCAATTTTTATTTTTTACCTCCTCGCCATTTATCAATCAGTGCGTGATTTCCCGACTTTAATACTTTAGGAATCCGATGCTTCTTTCCTTTATATTCCAAAATTTCTGGGCGTGTGTATGCGTCGTGCGAAGCAATTCTTTTTTCTTCAATAGATTTTACATTACCAAGCACCCCTTCAATTTGCCTAGAGATTGAATCAATCATCACCATTGCGGGAAGCTCCCCACCAG
>CAYZZT010000030.1:0-7852 GCA_964483025.1 uncultured Candidatus Saccharibacteria bacterium
CCTTCGAAAGAAATCGCTTTTGATTTATCAAAAATAATATTACCTCCGGGAGCTTGGCGAAGTACGGAATATTTGATAGCAGAAACAGCCACAAATTCTGCAATTTGATTTTTTGTTTCCGGTGGAAGTTCGCGATCTTTTATAATTTCCTTAACAGCTTCCTCAGTTTCTAAGATTAACGATTCTCCTGTAATAACATTCCCTTTTCTAGAAGACATTTTACCTTCAGGCATCCTAAGCATTCCATGAGAGAGATGCTCAGTCTTTCCTGCAACCTCAGGATTAATTTCACTTAGCGCTTGAAGCATCACCTTGAAATAATCATCTTGTTCATTGGCGGTAATGATTATAGATTCGTCAGCAGGAAAATCCTTGTATTTTCGAATCGCATGAGCAACATCTTTTGCATCATACATAGGTAAACCTTGCGAACTCACAAACACACGTGTGTGCAAACCAAACTTTTCACCTTTGTACACAATAGCTCCATCACTTTTTTCAAATACTCCTTTTTCAGTAAATTCATTCACAATTTTTAAAGCATCTTCGGCCACTTCGCTTTCAAAATAATAATGATCAAATTTTGTACCCAGTATTTTGTAAATTTCTTCAAAATGCTCAAGCGACCATGATCGGGCAAGATTATAAATTTGATTTACTTCTTCGTCATTTTTGTCATAAGCTTTTTTATTTATAATTTTGATTTCTTCTGCGGATTCTGGATTATCTTCATACTGGTCGGAACCATAAGCATAAGCTTCACCAACAAATTTTACCTTGTCTGAAATAGAATCTGTATCTTTCGGAGAACTATCTTTCTTTTGCATAAACCCCCAAATTGTTTTACCAATATGAAGTCCCATATCTCCTTGATATGTAACTCTCTCAACCTTCGCCCCACTCCATTCAAAAACCCTTGAGAGCGATTCTCCTAAAATATTCCCCATTAAGTGTCCAATATGAAAAGGCTTCAAAACATTTGTATTTGTATATTCCAAAATTATTTCTTTTCCAGCTAAGTTTTTGTTTGCTCCATATTCCTCACCTTTTTCCAAAATATTTTTAAGCTCTAATGCAAAAAATTCTTTTGACAAATAAAAGTTTATAAAACCCGGACCAGCAGTCTCGGCTTTTGAAATTGAAACTGGGAGTTTTTTCTGTACTTCTTCTAAAATAGTGTTTGCAAGTTCGCGAGGATTCTTCGCTACTTTCTTCGAAAGCAGGAGAGCAATATTTGTCGAAAAATCCCCAAAGTCCACATTGTCGGGATGTTCAATAACAAATGAAGCTTTCGGCAAACCCAAAGTTTTGCACGCATCGTCAATAAGTTTTTTGATTATATCTTGAATCACAGTCATTCCAGTTTAGACGAAAAAAGGGTTTTTAGCAATTTATCTCCGCTGTTATTCCCGTTCCTGCATTGTCATCCTTGCGAATGCGAGGATCCATGAATTGACTTCCTGGATCCCAGATAATTTTTTGGGTACAAAAAATTTCTGGGATGACGAAAAACATAGTCACTACGTTCGTTGTTTTTCGTCACTTTCCTGTCGATCCAAAATTTCCTCCACCTCTTTCACTTTCATCTAATTCAGAAACCTCTTCAAACTCCACACTAATTTTTTCTTGAATAATCATCTGTGCAACTTTATGTCCTTTTTCAAGTCTGTATTCTTCTTTTCCTAAATTTATCATTCCAACTAAAATTTCACCCCTGTATCCCGAATCTAGAACTCCACCTAAAGTCTTTAATCCATGTTTATGTGAAAGCCCGCTCTTATCCCAAATCAGCCCAACATAACCAACAGGTAATTCCATTGCCAAACCAGTAGGCACCTGAACTCTTTCCCCAACTTTTATCAATACATCAGACACGGCATATAAATCCACTCCAGCATCATCAAAATGCGCATAGCTCGGAATCTTCGCCCCCTCATTTAATTTTTTGATTTTGATTTTCATAACTAAATATTATCACATATTTGACCTTACAAAAATTATCGTCTGGATGTAATTCTAGAGTACCGGCCGGTACTCTAGAATTACATGCGAAATTTATAAAAACACACTAATACTTGTAGAACCAAAAGTATTTGACAAAATATGAAATAGAATGTAATGTGCTAAATGGAAAGGAATTCAGACAATGGAAAAGCTAACAGCAAAGAAACTAAAAGTAGGCCTACTAATCTGGTGGGTAGGTGAAAGAAGTCTAAACAAATGGAACTGCCCAGGAATAGTCACAAAACTCAACGGAAACAAAAATGTTTTCCGTGTCAGAACATTTGATGACTTCGAGGAGACAGCTGACTTACTCATCGTTCAACCTTTGGAAGGCAAAAAATCGTCTTTGGAAGAAATGAGATTGGCCAATCCAAGTGAGGTTGTGAGATATCTAACATCGAGAATGAGGGAGGCGGCAAAAGATATTGCCGATCTTGAGAAAATGCTCATTAAGCACAAGAAAGAAACCGACAAATACAAAGCTAAGGCCGAAGAGCTTATCACATCACTGAGGCCAACAACCACAACTGCCGAATAGGTAGATTGTGGTTTTTTCTTATATCTTAATTCCTAAATGTAAAATAATTGTACCGGCTAGTACAATTATTTTACATAAATTAAATTTCACTCAAACTACCTCCACAATAACAATGCCGACCGGCATTGTTATTGTGGAGGTAATTTATAAAAAATATCTTACCAAACAATTCAACAAAAGAAAAACATCTCGATTAGAGATGTTTTTGAAGTGCTTGGTGGATTAATTCGTGAATTGCTTCGCGAGATTTGATTTGACCATTTTCCGAACAGTCGATAATTTCCACCTGTGGATATTCAGACATGATTGATAGTGCCCGCTCTTGAGACTCTCTCAAATGTTGTTCTGATGATTCAGCTTGGTCGGGTTGTGAACCTTCCTTCTCTGCCCTCTCATGAATAAGTCTCAGAGAAACTTCCACAGGAACATCAAGATAAAATACAACATCTGGCCGTGGTAACTTTGCAGCTCCGTACTCAAGTTCGTCAAGCCAATTGATGAATTCTTTTCGCTTTTCAGGATCAGCAATTTTTCCACCTTGATGGATTTGATTTGAAGTCACATACCTGTCGAGAATTACAACAGCTCCAGAATCTAACCATTCGTTAATTTGTGGAACAGACTCCATTCGGTCGAAGGCATAGACAACCGAAGCAATCTTTGGCGAAACAGCTAAAAAATCTCCATGTTTATTTTCTTTCAATGCTTCATAGAGGAGTTTACCTGCAACATTTTTGGTGTATTGAGGAAAGTCCAAACTGTGAGCAATTTTACCTTCAACAAGCAATCGTTCAAGCAAAAATTTTGTTTGAGTTTGCTTCCCTGTCCCATCTGTCCCGTCAATGACAATTAATTTTCCTTTTTTCATAATTTTGTTCTTTCCACTTGTTGGATTACACGCTAATAAATTTTAGATTAAGTCATACCTCCAATTATGTATTCCTTTCTCATCTGTCATCCTCGTGAACTCGGGATGGGACCCGAGTGCAAGAACGGAGCGCGACGGCGCGAGTTGTGCTCAGAAGATTTTTCAGCAGAAAAATACTTGTGGGTACTCTCGGGGATCCAAGTTAGAATTCTACAGACTGGATTCCAGCCTCCGCTGGAATGACAAACAGAAGAATTAGTTATATGTACGATTACTTCTTCCTTAAAATCTTATCTATCTCCCTACCAATCTTTACAAAATCTTTCTCAGTTTTACCTCTCGTAGTCTCAGCGGCTGAACCAAGGCGAATTCCGGAAGGATCGAAAGCGCTTCTAGTTTCTCCCGGAATTGTATTTTTGTTTACAATAATCCCTGCCTTTTCAAGCCTATCGCTCGCCTCTGTGCCTGAAATACCCTTTCCCCCCATCCACACATCAAGAAGTACAAGGTGGCTCTCAGTGCCTCCAGAGACCACATGCCAACCCAGTTTCTTAAGTTCTAGAGCTAGAGCTTTGGCGTTCTTTTTTACCTGCAAAGCATACTTCTTAAATTCTGGTGTAGATGCTTCTTTTAGAGCCACAGCCACTGCTGCGATTTGATTCATATGTGGGCCACCTTGAAGTCCGGGGAAAACTGCTTTATCAATAAGTTCATTATATGATTGCTCTTTACCATTTTTATCTTTTTGAAATTTGTCTCTCCTTGAAAAAATCATTGCACTTCGTGGGCCTCGCAAAGTTTTGTGAACAGTAGTTGTCACAATATCAGCATAAAGAAAAGGACTTGGATATTGTTTCCCCGCCACTAGCCCAGCAAAGTGCGACATATCGCACATCATAATTGATTTTGATATATCGGCAATTTCTCTAAATTTTTTAAAATCAACAATTGACGGATATGCAGTAAAACCACAAACAATAATATTTGGTTTTTCTTTTTTTGCTATTTTTTTTAATTCATTATAATCAATAACTTCTGTCTTTTCGTTTACACCATAAGCAACCTGCTCCCAAAATTTTCCTGTTGCAGAAACCTTATGCCCATGAGTAAGGTGTCCGCCGTGTGAAAGAGACATCCCCATTATTTTGCCTTGGCCGACTCCGTTTAGGCCTCCCTTTGGTACGAGCGCAGTATAAACCGCAAGGTTTGCAGGTGAGCCAGAAAGTGGCTGAACATTTACCGCCCATTTTTCTTTTGAAAGCCCAAAAAGTTTTAACGCTCTTTCTTGCGCGAGTATTTCTATTTTATCCACCACTTCATTTCCTCCATAATATCTTTTACCAGGATATCCTTCTGCATATTTATTGGTGAGCTCCGAGCCAAGAGCCTCGAGCACGTCACGTGAGACAATATTTTCAGAAGCAATAAGATTAATAACTTTTTTCTGCCTTTCTTTTTCAGCTTTAATAAGCTTTGAGATTTGTATATCTTTCATCATGAGTCCTATTTTACCGCTCTATCAAAAAAACACAAACATGCTCCAAATATCCTCCCACTGCATAAAAACGACGACCGTCGTTTTTATGCAGTGGTATTAATTAGATTAATTAGAATTACAAGATTATTACTAAAGTTCAAATTAGCAAAAATCAAACTGGCGTTAAATATACAAATCAGATACAATAAAAAAACTATGAGACAATATTTAGATGTTCTAAAAGAAATTATGGATGAGGGGGTTGATCGAGAAGGCAGAAATGGCTTTACTCGAGGACTTTTTACCAAACAAATGCGTTTTAAAATGAGTGACGGCTTCCCAGCCACCACCACAAAAAAGCTGGCATTTCGTTCTATGGCAGCCGAATTATTTTGGTTTATGTCGGGATATTCAGACAATAATGAACTAATGCGCTTGGAATGCAAAATATGGGAACCAAATGCAAATGCCGATTATTGGAAACCAAAAGCTAAATTCGATGGAGACCTTGGCCGAATATATGGAGTTCAGTGGAGAAGTTGGCAAGGACCAGACGGAAAGGTTGTTGATCAACTTAAAAATGTGATCGAAAGGATTAAAAATGACCCAAACGACCGTCGACTAATTGTGACAGCATGGAACCCGGGTGAACTTGACCTAATGGCTCTTCCTCCCTGTCATATAATTTTTCAATTTTATCCAGCCAATGGAAAATTATCACTTCATATGTTTCAGCGTTCTTGCGATATGTTTCTTGGGGTACCATTCAATATTGCTTCTTATGCATTAATGCTTCATGTCGTGGCACAAATGACAAATCTAGAACCTAATGAACTTATTCTCACCCTTGGTGATGCACATATTTATCATACACATTTTGAAGTTGTAGAAGAACAGCTTAAACGCACACCAAAAACTTTACCAAAACTCTGGTTAAACCCAAACATCAAAAGCCTTGAGGATCTAGATACAAAAAAACTTAAAGAGCCAAATGATATTTACACGCTGGCTAAACTTATTGATTACAACCCCGACGAAACCCTAAAAGCAAAAATGTCTGTATAAAAACAAAAATCACCGGCTCAAAATGGGCCGGTGATTTTTGTTTTTAAAATTATTTCAAAACTTTTTCCGCCAATTCATCAATCTGCTTGTATAACTCTTCCAAGCTACCATCATTATCCAAAGAGTATTGGGCTTTTTCCATTACCCCCGGAATAGTTGCCTCTGTTTCTCTTTCATGATCTTCCATAAATTCAGAAAAAGTTTTTTCTGCATCACCAACATTTTCATTCCTTATTTTTAGTCTTTCATAACGAATTTTTGGATCTGCATCAATTTTCACAAGTTTAAAATATGGAAGAGTTGAAAGATGTTCAATATCATCAATACGACGGACACCATCAACAACAACAATATCTGCATCTAGCCGACTCGCGTCAGATGCTATAACTTTTGCAAATAAGTCCTGGCCAAATTTCTCTCGTAAAATAGTCGACATATCTATCAAATGATCACGACTTATATCAAGCCTTAGGCGAATAAGAATGTCACGAAGAGGTGTAGAAAACTTACAGTGTTTAGCACCATGCTTTGTTTCTAAATATTTTTTTGTTACCCCCTTCCCACTTGCGATAGGTCCAACAAGTCCTATAATTATTTTTGCCATTTTAATTTTGATCAGGATATTCTACTAATACCTCATTTAAAAGAGCAAGCTCTACGCCGGCTTCTTTAAATATCTCTTTGGTTCTGCGACCAGCATGATAATCTTTTTCACAGACAACTCTTTTGATTCCAGCATTAATTATATTTTTTGCACAAGCATAACAAGGTGTCATCATACAATACAAAACACCACCCTCTGTACTAACACCAAATCTTGCAGCTTGAATAATTGCATTTGTTTCAGCATGAGCGGTGCGTACACAGTGTCGTTGAACATCCCCCTCTCCATAATCAACAGTGTGCATTTCATGACCTATTTCATCACAATGTTTTATTCCAGCCGGTGAACCAACATATCCAGCGGAAATTATTCTTTTATCTTTTGCAATCACACAACCAACTCTACCTCTATCACAAGTGCCTCTTGCTCCAGTTGTTTTTGCAATATTCATAAAATATTCATCCCAAGAAGGACGAACGTGAGTATTATTAGATTCATTCATATCTTAATTATACCCACAGATACAGTAAAAGTCATCAAGCGATTAACTTTAACCCAACAAAAAAAAGACTGTCAAATAAATGACAGTCTGATTTGATCAATAAAGACCTGTTGAACCAAATCCTCCAGAGCCACGGATTGTTTTAGGTAGATCTTCATAATTTTCCACCTCCTCAAATACCGGAATGATTGCTTCTTGAAATATATCCTGAGCAACTCTCATAACTGAGAAAACATCAAAGTACTCATTGTCCCGATTGTAGAGCAGTACACCAGCCTCGCCACGATAATCAGAGTCAACAGTTCCTGGAGCGTTTGTAACTGTTACTCCTTCTCGAGAAGAAAGCCCAGACCTCGGTGTAATCCAATAAAACATTGGAAATCGCATAGCTGTTACACAACCAATTCCAATGGTCACAGATTCACCCCTTTTCATCCTATATCCAAGGCCACGTTTTTCATCTTTAACAATACGGCTCGCGACCTCAGGATCGTTTGGCATATTTTTAAAGTCAAAAATAGTTCTTCTGAACACAGGATTTTCTGGTTCCATTTCTTTAGCAGATACTATAGCTCGAGCGAAAACGTCATAGCCTATAGCTCCATCTGTTTTCCTTTCCGGCATACGCCCTCCAGGTAAAACATAGATTAGAATCTTATGCTTTTCTTTCTCAATTTCATCCAATATTGGACGAAGAACTTGTTTGATAATATTTCTGAACAGTTTTTTTATCATTTTTTGAACTGGAAACCTTTGAAGTAGGACAGTAGAATTAAGAAATTAGAAATTAATTA
>CAYZZT010000031.1:0-7756 GCA_964483025.1 uncultured Candidatus Saccharibacteria bacterium
GAACCCCGATTTGTGCCTTGAGAAGGCGCCGTCCTAACCGTTAGACGATAGAGCCGATATTTATTTGTAAATTCAACCTCTCGAAGGCGCCGTCCTAACCGTTAGACGATAGAGCCAATATTATATTTTTAACATACATGTTCGATTCCGGGAATCGGTCACGAGTATTTTTCTGTTGAAAAATCTCTCGACCCCGACTTATCTAAAAGTATTTTTCTGGTGAAAAATCTTTTAGCCATACCTCAGCTCGCCAGTTTCCGGTCTTGCGTTCGGGTCCCACCCCGAACTCACGCCTGCGCTACCTCCGTCTTTGAATTGCTCCATGTGTTTGCAATTCAACCCCTCTTCATGCCTTGAGAAGGTGCCGTCCTAGTCACAAGTCAAAGTCTGCTGACTTTGCTCGCGACCCCATCTCGCGCCGACGCACTCCGATTTTCGATTGGGTCCTTTCCCCAATCTCACAATAAACGATAAGGCCAATAAGCAAAATAATAACAGAAAATAGCTAATTATCAAGGCAAATTAAAAACCCATATGTCAAAATTATAAAAAAAGCACACCCGGGAGGATATGCTTGTTTGAAAATGCTAAACTGATGCCAGGCTATTCCTAAGCCCGAAAAAATAGATTGGTCCTTCAGGCTTTGCTTTGTGAGCTGCAATATCGACTATGTATTTCAGATTCGTAGCCATTAACTGAATGGCCTTCATTGCTAACTGTGCCCTTGTATCAGCAGACGTCTCTCCATCTTCTTGTATTTCTTTAGTGACAAGGATAAGGTCTTTCGCGTCAGTAATGACAGTCACATACTCTGAGTTTTGTACTGCAGAAAGCAAGTACGTGAACATCCCCACATCAATGTCGTTTATCCCCGGATTATTTTTGTGATGAACAAAGGATCCTGAGTCTGTGACATTCAGATAAACAATATCAAAATGACCAAGCTCGTGGTCAAAGAGTTTTTCATTATCTTTCATGTTCTCTGGGTTTGAAAGAAGACCTGATATTATTTCAGAATTTGGCACAGGCCGACCATTCAACCTCCGCGGAAATCCTTTTGGACGTTTGATTTCGCAAGGCATTATCCCGTGCTCAATTAAATCCTCCTCGATCGTACCAAATGCAACTATTTCCCAACCAAGGGTTTGAAGTTTTATTAGGTGATTAGAAGCAATAATTAGACTTCTTTGGTCAAGATCTCCCATTACTAAGATACTTCCTGCAATATCAATACCATTTTTTTTAGTTCTCATTTTTTTCTATTGTTTGTGTTTTGGAACCTCCAGAAAATTCTGGATCTTGGTCTAGAATTGACCTCTGTTTTAGAGAATAACATTATTTATAATTAAGTCAATACTACTAAAAATACTAACAAAAAATACCCCCCCTGCCACACACACTCTCTAACTGCATAAAAACGACGGTCGTCGTTTTTATGCAGTAATCAGTATAACCAATAAATAGTTTATTTTATGAAAATTATAAAAGAAGTGTATAATATTAAATATGATAAAAGTTGTAAGAAAAACAACAAGAGGAGATGTGACAAAAACTATTTTACTAACAATACAAACTGCTGGAATATTAAGTATTGCTCTACTCGCCCCAAATGTATTAACTACATTAAATAAACTTGGGGTCTTGCCTAGTTCAAAAAAACCAAACGATACAATAAATAGAGCAAGAGATATCCTCTTAAAAAATGGTGACCTGAAAAAAGATCCTAGAGGATATCTAAGAATAACAGAAAAAGGATACCAAAAACTAAATTCATATTTAATCGATGACTATGTCCTTAAAATACCTAGGATATGGGATAAAAAATGGCATATAATTATTTTTGATATATCAGAAAAAAAGAGAATTATAAGAGAAAAACTTAGAAAATCTCTAGTGACAGTTGGTTTTGTAAGACTTCAAAATAGTGTATGGGTTTTCCCATATGATTGCTCGGAATTTATTTCTTTACTCAAAGCTGATTTTAAAATTGGTAGAGAAATTTTATATATGACAGTCGACCAAGTTGAATCTGATGGCCACTTAAAAAAGCATTTCAAACTAAAATAATAAGATATTAATCCATTAATTCGTTTATGTATTTTAAAAATTTTGTTTACTGCATAAAAACGACGGTCGTCGTTTTTATGCAGTAATTATTTTACCATAAATTTCTTCTAAATTTTTCTAATTTGATAAGTATTTTTTAATTTGATAAGTATTTTTTAATTTGATAAGTATTTTTTAATTTGATAAGTATTTTTTCGACATAAATACAAAACACCTCACCTTTTTGAAAAGTGAGGTGTTTTTAAAAAATCTTTCTTAAACTGAAGGAGATGAACACTGTTTGCAGTTTGCTTTGTGGGTGAAAAGCTCAACAAGAGCCGAAACTCCCACAAGTATGTAAACAATTATTGACCATGTAGACATTGGGCCCAAGAGCCAAGCCACAAGATCAAAACCACCAAAAGCACCCACTAAAAGCCAATTCAAGCCTCCTATAACCAGAAGTATAAATGTGACCATATGTAGTCCTTTCATATTTTTAATCCCCTATAAACCTTCTGCCCTTAGACAAAAAGCCCGCCGGGTAGATTACTTATAATAATTAATTATAACATGTTTTAGAAAAATCCGAAGTACGAAATTCTAAATCCGAAACAAGCACAAAATTTAAATATTTAAAGCATTAAACAAATTCAAGGAATTCTGTTTTGAATTTAGAATTTTATATTTAGAATTTGTTTCGGATTTCGTGCTTCGAATTTCGGATTTTTGATTACCTCTTTTGCCACTCCCTCTCCTGCCTCACTAAAAGTTTTTTAATATTTTCCTTATCCTCTAGAATCAAAGCTACTGCTTTTTCCATTCTCATACTTTGCGAACCTTTCACTAATATAACATCACCTTCTTTTATAAAATCTTTCAGAAACTCTCCAGCTTCCGTTGCGGTAGAAAAAGAATGAATACAATTTTTTGCCATTTTAGATTCTAAAGCAGATTCTTTAAAATCTCTTGCTCTTACACCTACAGTTATAAGGATATCCGCACAAAGAGCTACTAATTTCCCTCCTTCTTTATGTGAATTTGAAGAATGTGAGCCAAGCTCGAGCATATCCCCAAGCACAGCTATTTTTCTTCCTTTAGCTAAAACCTCCTTCAATGTCTTAAGTGCAAATTCTAATGCCACAGGCGAAGAATTATATGTGTCATCAATAATAACAGTGCTTTTAATTCCTGAAATAAGATTCATACGCCCTCTGGGATATTCGTGATTTAAAAAAGATTCTGTGATTTTTACTAAAGGCATCTTGATTGCAAATCCAACACAAGCAGAAGCTAAAACAGGATACACATGTTGTATACCAACAACACCTTTTAAAACAACTGGAATAATATTTGATTCATATAAAATTCTAAATTGCATTCCTGCCAATGAATCCCCTTCATACATTAATTCATATTTATCTGCGTTTATAGTTGCGGGCTTTTCCATACCATAATGAATTACATTTCCTTTCACATATTTTCCAAGTGCCAAAATATTTTCATCGTCAGCGTTTAGAATTGCAGTTCCATCTTCCCGTAAAGCCTTTAGTAAAAAGGCTTTTTCCTCCATAAGTGCATCAATATCTTTAAAATATTCTATATGCACGGGCACACCAGGAATTCTTGTCATAACAACAATGTCAGGTATAAGCCACTTTGTAATAGATTCAATATCGTGAGGGTGATCAGCTCCTATTTCAAGTACAAGCCAGTCTGGATATTTTTCTTGCCAAATACATACTAAAGCTCCTTTTAAAATATTTTGAAACCATCCTAAAGGATTTCCCCAAGCATTTTCCAAACCCAAAATAGTCAGTGGTACCCCTATTTCTGAATTAAAACTTTTTTGATTTTTACGTATTGAAATAAAATCAGAAAGACAAGTATAGATAGCATCTTTTGTGGATGTCTTGCCCACACTTCCAGTTACTGCAATAATTTTCGGTTTATACCTCTTCAAAACTAATTTAGCTTCGAGTGTAAGTATGTATACTACTATTTTTTTTAGGAATGATTTCATGATTGTTAAAAAATTTTTAATTTTTAATTTTATAATTTTTAAATAATGTTTGAATTTTTAAATTAAGACATTAAGAAATTATTTTAAAAATTAAAAATTACAAAATTAAAAATTACTATCTATCGGTCTGGCGCTACCTCATAATGATTTATCAAAAACTTGGCGATTTCACTATATGGCTCCGCCAAAGAGTGTGATGCATATTCTACACCTTGTGGCTCAACAGTAAATAGGAAAACAATATATTTTGGGTCATATGCTGGGAAATAGCCAAAAAATGAGTGTAGATAACTGTTTTCTAGGTATTTGCCATTTTGCCCAACAATCTGTGCAGTACCAGTTTTTGCTGCCATGGAATAATGCTCCATTTTTATCTTTCCACCAAGTAGTGCCTTATCAAAAACAGTTACCAACATATCTGTAATCACCTTACTCGTCTCAGATTTCAAAACTCGTCTTCCATCATCAAATTTTATATCGCGGGCAACACCAATTCGAGATTCAACTCTTTTTACAATATGAGGAGTAACCAACAAACCACCATTACCAAGTGTGGCAAGAGCTCGAATTGTCTGTATTGCGGTAAATGCAGGTCCTTGTCCAAACGACGCTGTAGCAATATCAATTGCTTGTTTACTTTCAAAATTTGTTATTGATTTACCTTCGTTCGGCAAATCAATACCTGTCTTTTCATTTAAACCATAAGCATACATATATTCTTTGAATTTTTCATTACCTAATTTACCTGCTACAAAAGCTGCTCCTGTATTTAACGATTGGCTTAAAACCTCTTGCATATTTACTACACCGCGAGCCTTTAAATCAAAGTTATAAAAAGTTTTTTTATCTAAAGTAACTGAACCTTTATCATTATATGTCGTGTCTTTAGTCACAACTCCTGCATCAATTCCAGCTGCCATTGTAAGTGGTTTAATAATAGAACCCATTTCATACACATTTTCTACATTTGGGTTACTGAAATTATTCACATCAGAAACATCTTTAAAATTATTGGGATCAAAGGATGGCGATCCTGACATTGCATATATTTCACCATTTTTTGGGTTCATAATAATTCCACCGGTTAATTTACTTTTGTATTTTGACTGTAATTCAGAAACTGTATTTTCTAAAACGCCCTGTACCACTGGGTCAATTGTGGTTATTATATCCCCTTCTAAATCTTCTTTCTTCAAAACTGTTTTATTTATATTTGAAAATAATTCAACAAAAAAGTTTGCAAATACAGCACCTTGATTACGAGTTAAAATTGAATTATATTGTCGTTCTAATCCATATTGTGCTTTAAACTCATCACCTTTAAATGACATAAACCCGAGAACTTGAGAGGCTAACTTTTCCCCGGGATAATATCGCCACCTATCTTTATATAAGCTCACACCGGCAATATCTAATGCATCAATTTTGAGCCCGAGATCTGTAGGAACACGTTTTATAATTTCTTCATATGGATCTGTCTTTTTGCTAGCTTTTGCTAAAAAATCCTCTTTATTTATCGGATATATAGCATTGATTTTTTCATATGCATCAGAATCATTTTTTAAAAGTTTTGGGTTTATGGAAAGAGTAAAACCCGACTGCAAAGTTGCCGCCGCTATTCTGTCACTATCTTTTGTTTGAAAAAATATTGTACCCCTATCAAAAACTGACTGATTTGGTTTTAAATATTGACGATCAGCTTTAGTTCTATAATCTTCAGAACGAACTATCTGTATTAAATATAGATTACCAATAAAAATAAGTGCAAATAGGATTACAAAAAGTGAGATTATGCGAATTCTAAATACTGGTGAATGCGTCATTTATCCTACTAAGTTTATGTTTGTAAATTTCATTGTTGGTGTTGTAAAATCATTTGTAACTATTTTCCGTTGATTTGTCATTCCTGCTCCAGTCTGAAAATCAAGAACCTGGATCCCGGATAATCCTCCAATGGGTCGGATTTCCGGGACGACACAAAACATAGTCGCTACGCTCGTTGTTTTGTGTCGATTATGGTCTAGCTAAAGAAAGTCGTGATTCTTTTGTAACATATGCAATAGGAGCTTGTGCAATATAACCCTTTGAAAGAGCTGTTTCAGTTGTTACAGTATTTTGTAATGCTACGTATTGAAATTCTAACTGAGCCACTTTTGATCTTAAAACAACAATTTTATCATTTGTATCTTGTCGTATAGAAACATTTATCATAGACTTTGAAAGAAAGCCAATATAGCAACTAATAAGTATAAAAATAATAATAATAGTCGCCCAAAAAATATCTCTTTGCCTGTGTGGTATTTGTTGTAGTGTTTTTGTAAGCATAATGTACTTTTTTTATTATTCTTAATTCATAATTCCCAATTCCTAATTCTTTTCAATAATTCTCAACTTTGCACTTCTTGATCTTGGATTCATTGAAATTTCATCTTTCGTTGCAATAATCGGTCGTTTTGTAAGTATTTGTGCACCCTCCTCTTCGGCCAGCTTCCTAAAAAATTGTTTAACTATTCTGTCCTCTAAACTATGAAATGATATGACCGCTATTCTTCCTTCTTTATTTAAAATCTTCCACCCTTCCTCCAAAACTTCCTCCAATGTTTCTAGCTCCCTATTCACCGCAATTCGTAAAGCTTGAAATGTTCGTGTCGCTGGATGTATTTTTCCAAATCTATAACTCGGTGGAACCGCTTTTGAAATCACTTCCACCAACTCCGAAGTTGTTTTCAAAGGTTTCACCTTTCTCGCATCTATAATCGCTTTGGAAATTCTTCTTGAGTGCTTTTCATCTCCAAAACCAAATAAAATATCCGCGATACTATCTTCTGCCCAATGATTCACAATATCTTCCGCTGTAACATCACTTTCTACTGCCTCTTTCTTTAATGTCATAAGAAGAGGTTCATCTTTAAGAAAAGAAAGCCCGCGCCCGCCATATTCAAGCTGGTCTGAACTCCATCCTAGGTCGAGGAGGATTTTGTCCACACCAGCAAGTTTATGACTCGCCAAGATTTTAGAAATATTTCCAAAGTTGTCGTTTTCTAAAATCAAACGGCCTTCATATTCAGACACAAGTTCTTGCCCCTTATTAATCGCATCGAGGTCGAGGTCAGTTGCAATTATTTTTATATCTTTACCGGAGGCGAGCATCGCCCTTGTGTGTCCACCACCACCAAAAGTTCCATCAAAGACGATGTCGCCATCTTTGAGTTCTAAACCCTGTATTGACTCATTTAAAAGAACGCTTATGTGCATTTTGAATTTATTATTTTTTCTTTTTTATCTTTTCTTTTCAAAACGCTCCCACCTGCCCAAGCTTTTCAGCTAAAGCATCGGCTTCTCGTACCACCTTGTTTTTATACTCCTTCCACGCGTTCTCATTCCAAAGTTCAACACGGTTGTGCACACCTGCAAACACAACCTTTTCTTTTATCTTCGCAAAATCACGAAGATACTCTGGAATCAAAACACGTCCTATTGCATCCACATCAATTTCGGATGCCCCTGCGAGCATAAACCTGTTAAAACCTCTCATATCAGCTCCGAGCATACTCATCTCACCCATCTTTCCTGCAATTTTTTTCCACTCAGCGAGAGTATACATAAACAAACAATTATCCAACCCGCGAGTCACAACAATTTTCTTTCCGATTTCCTTTCGGAATTTCGAAGGAACCGAAACTCGGT
>CAYZZT010000032.1:0-7513 GCA_964483025.1 uncultured Candidatus Saccharibacteria bacterium
AACTGCAGGAAATGATACGATGAGTAAATGCTCATTCTTGGATTGGAAAATACTGTATTTTATTAGTGGGTAGTGAGTAGTGGGTAGTGAGTAGTGAAACGAAAGAAGGATTTTGCCGAAGGCAAAGTCCTTCTTGTGTTTGTATTTTCTACAAACTATAACCTACTCACTACCAACTAATTCAAAAATGCTTGCTTTTTGGGGAATAGTATGCTATAATACGGGGTAGCAAAAGTGGCTCAATAAGGGGTTGCTTTGAAGAGAAAAATCAAAAAAAGAAAGAAAACCATGAACACCGTTAACCGAAATGGTCTCACGATTAGCCAATTCGTTCTTCTCATCATCCTCGCCGCAATCCTCGCATTTCTGTGCGTGTGGTTGGTGAAGGCGCCAGACAAGGATGCTCCGCAAGGTCAAACTCAAAAAGTTGTTGAGGCTCCTAAGAAAATCATTTTCGCATTAGCGAATCTTGAGGACGACGTTGGTTCCATCGAGGAGCAACGGGAAGATATTGAAAAAATCTCTGAGGCTCTTAATTCTCGTACTGTGACTTCTGAGGCTTTGGGCAAGAAGGGGGACTTCTGGCTTACAGAACTCCGCCGTAGGGTGGATGTTCGGGAAGCCATGCAGGCATGGGAGGAGCTTAAGGATATTGACACAAAGTCAATGTTTGTAGAGCTTACGGAAGAGGAACGAAACAAGGTTCCTCGGCTTCAAAAAGTTGTTGAAGCCCAAATCCTCTCGTGTTACGCGAAGCAGGAAGGGTTGAATTGCAACCATGGGCAAGTGGGGCACTTGGTGGATCGACTCGCCAAGAAATGATTTTTCAAACGGCGCCCTAGTGGAGAAATTCTCCCTAGGTGCGCCTTTTTTGTTTTATTGATATTCTGTCATTCCCACGAAGGCGGGAATCCACGAATTAAATTCTGCAGACTGGATTCACATGTATTTTCTGGTGAAAAATCACGCGAACCCGACTCGCGTCAAAAGTATTTTTCTGCTGAAAAATCTTTTCACCATGTCTCGCACCGTCGTGCTCCGACCTTGCGTTCGGGTCCCACCCCGAACTCACGTCAGCCTCCGTCTTTGAGTCTGATAGCCATCAGACTCAACCCGCCTTCGCGGGAATGACATAAGGAGGGGCTGGTGATAATATTAAATCTATCATGTATATTCACGTAAAAGTAACAGCGGGGAGAAAAGAAGAAAAGATTGAGAAAAAATCTGATACGCAATTTGTGGTATCTGTGAGGGAAAAGGCGGAAAGAAACATGGCAAATAAGCGAATTATTGAGATTTTTCAAGAGATTTATAACACAGGCAAGGTGCGTATCATAAATGGTCATCATTCAACATCAAAATTACTTTCTGTCGATATTGGAGATGACTAATTTCTGATATAATAAAGGTATGGAAACAACAAAAATAAAAGCAACAAATACAACCTTAACACCAGCAATTACAAATTATGTAGAAAGTAAATTAAGTAAGGAAGTTTTGGGAAAGTTTTCGGGACATAGTAAGATTCTTGATGTGAATGTGGATATTGGAAAAACAACAGAACATCATACACATGGGGAAATTTTTCGTGCAGAAATAAATGTAAGTGTGAAAGGTAAAGTTTTGCGCGCTGTTTCAGATAAAGAAGATTTATATTCTGCCATAGATGATGTGCATGACGAGATTATTGAAATTTTAAGAGATACAAAAGAAAAGAAGGATACTTTGTGGAGGAGAGGAGCGAGGAGGATAAAGGAGATGCTGAGGATAGAGAAGTAGTGAGTAGTGAGTAGTGAGTAGTGAGTAGAAAACCCAGAATTTTCCGAAGGAAAATTCTGGGTTTTGTATTCTGTATCTTTCTACAAACTACTCACTACAACCTACAACCTACCTAATTCCTCTTGCAAAATCATCTCTGCTCATTTCTTTTTTGCCTTCGGGGATTACTCTTGTGATAATGAAATCCCCATTTTCATATTTTGCATCTTTGACTACAACACGGATTTTTTTACCATCATTCTCTAAAAAGAAAAAAGCGTTTGGCCAGCCGGAATAAGCTTTTACTTTTCTAAAATTTAAATATGGGTTTCCTGCTAGGTCGAGCTCGGCATCCTGCTTTTCTATTTTTTTGCAAAATGTTGCTTTGGAATGATCTTGTTCAATTTCTTTAATTTCGCCAGATACCCATTTTGGTAAAACATTTGCAAGTAATTCTCCGCCAATATCACCTAAAGTTTTTTCAAGCTCTTCTTTTTTGGGCCACTCGGGCACATTGTATTCTACTTGAGCGATTATTGGGCCGTGATCCATTTCTTTATCAAGTCGCATAATGCTGACGCCTGTCTTTTTCATATCTTCAAGTATGGCTGTTTCAATAGGAGAAGGACCACGGAGTTTTGGTAAAAGGGAAGGGTGCACATTTAATGTTTTATATTTTGGAATATTCAAAAATTTATCTGGAATTATTTTTCCATATGAAGCAACGATGAAGAGTTCGTAGTGAGTAGTTTGTAGTTGGTAGTAAAATTCATCATCCAGCCGTGCAGGCTGAAGAATTGGAATATTATTCTCTTGTGCCCAGATTTTTGTGAGTGTTGGTTTTATTTCAAGTTTTCTACCTTGAGGCATATCAGGCGTGCTTATAATAAGCGAAGGTAAAAAACCTCTTGCTTTTAGTACATCTAAAATATAAACAGAAAACTCCGATGTTCCCCAGAATGCGAATTTTATTTGTTTAGGATCCATGATCTAGGATTCAAGATTTATTCTTAATTCCTAATTCTCAATTCCTAATTCTGTCCGTCTGGTGGTAAATCCCTTATTTGTTTTGCATGGTCTATAAATAAAATACCATTTAAATGATCTGTTTCGTGTTGAAAAATTTGAGCTATAAGACCGCTTGCACCATGTGAAAATTTTTTACCTTTTTCATTATATGCTTCAATGCTTGCCCGGGTAGATCTTTTTGTTTTTCCATAAAGATATCTCACCGAAAGACACCCTTCATCTACAAGTTTTTTATCTTTTGAAATTTTGGTAATGATTGGGTTTATATAAACTTCATCTGGACTATTTTCAGTTTTTTTTGCTATGTCATTTGCTTTGCCGGAGATAACAAAAATTCTCAGAGCTAAACCTATTTGTGGTGCCGCTATGGCTACACCATCATCTTGCGAAGCAAGAGCTTTCTTCATATCAGAAATTATTTTCTGAATTTTTGGAGTGGTGATAGCAGAAACAGGCACTTCTTTTGCGATTTGCCTTAATACCGGATCTTCTCTCTGTACAATTTTGGTTACCATTTACCTGATTATGACATACTTATTTTAAAAAGTACATTACTTTTTAAGCACGAAATTCGAAGCACGAAATCCGAAACAATATCTAAACTCAAAATTCTAAATTCAAAACAACTCCACTTTTGTCATCCTTGCGAATGTGAGGTTGAATCGTGTGGGGCACGATTCAAAGACGGAGGCTGACGAGCCGAGTCGGGGTCGAGAGATTTTTCAGCAGAAAAATACTCGTGACCCAGGTTCTGAATTCTGCAGACTGGATTCCTGCCTCCGCAGGAATGACAGAATGGAGGTTGTTTTGAATTTATTATTTTTGTCATTTGTATTTGTTTCGGATTTCGATATTCGTGCTTCGAATTTCTACACTAGAAAACCAAGGTTTTTTAGTGTAGTATGATGTTATGGAAAAAAATAAGGCCGGCCGTGTGCTGGGGGTTGATTTTGGAACTAAGAGGATAGGGCTTGCTCTTTCGGATGAAAATAGGGGAATGGCTTTTCCTTTGCAGGTGGTGGAAAATAATAAAAATGCCATATCTATCATTTCTAAAATAATAAAAGAAAAGGAGGTTAATCTTGTTGTGATAGGAGAATCAAAAGATTTTAAAATGAAAGATAATTTAATTATGGAGGCTATTCGAGTTTTTGAAAAACTTTTGTTTATTGAAACTGGTATGGAGATTGATTATGAGCCAGAGTTTTTGACTTCGCATCAGGCTCACCACGTACAAGGTAAAACAAAAATGCTTGATGCTTCTGCAGCGACAATTATTTTGCAGAGCTATCTTGACAGAACACGACACCAATACACGAATAAATACAGCGAATAACACGAATGGAATACAGAATTGCATTCCATTCGTGTCATTCGTGAAGTCGGGGAAGGACCCGACTGCAAGACCGGAGGCTGTCGAGTCGAGGTGTGGTCAGAAGATTTTTCACCAGAAAAATACTTGTGACATTATTCGTGGATTTGTGTCGAGATAATAATATTTACAAAATTAAAAAATATAAAATTATTCAAAATGATAAATTACGAAGATTTTAAAAAAGTTGAGATGAAGGTGGGGGAGATAAAGGAGGTTGAAGTAATTGAGGGCTCAGACAAGCTTCTAAAATTGAAAGTTGATTTTGGGCTAAAACCATCTTCTGCTGAAGATGGTTCGCCCGAACATCCTGATGGGCAGGATGTTTTAGGGGAAGAAAGAGACATTAGGCAAATTCTATCAGGTATTAGAAAATTTTTCGACGATTATAATGTTCTTGTTGGTAAAAAAGTGCCATTTGTGATAAATCTAGAACCGAGAAAAATGATGGGGCTAGAAAGTCAGGGTATGATTTTGGCTGTGAATGATGATGAAGGTAATTTTTCGTTGTTGGAAGTTGATGGCAAAATAAAAAGCGGATCGAGTGTGTCATAGAACATATAATATATAACATATAACACATAACAAAAGAGGCTTTTTCGAAGAAAAAGCCTCTTTTTTTATCAATTAAGACATTAAAACATTATTTTAAAATTTGAAATTAAAAATCAACACAAAATAAGAAATGTACTCATGACTATATTTTGTGTTGTCCTCGGTACTCCGGGGATCCAGCATTTTATACTTGAATTAGGAATGGGAAGACTTTGCCGTAGGCAAAGTCCCTTTTCTGTCGTTTTTGTTTTGGATTTTTTTATTTAATATTTAGAATTTGTTTCGAATTTCGGATTTCGAATTTCGTGCTTTACATAGGTGTGCTATAATACTAATTAATGAAAGAATTACGTAAAAAACGATTTGATTTTTTCCGTTATCTCCGAATTCCACGTTTTTTGGAAATGCCTGCTATAGGTGTTGATATTTCTGATGGGGCTATTCGTTTCATTGAGCTTCTTAAAGAGGGTTCAAATTTTATTCCACATCATATGGGAGAGAAAAAATTATCTCCCGGGGTTGTTGTGTCAGGTTCAATAATAAATAAAGATGAATTAGTAAAAGTCCTCACTTCAATTTCTAAAGAAGAAAAGTATAAATTTGTAAAAGCATCTTTACCTGAATCAAAAGCGTATGTTTTTAACATAACACTTCCAGAAATACCAGAGCAAGATATTGCCGAGGCTATTAGTTTTAGGATTGAGGATAATGCTCCAATATCTGCCGCCGAATCTATTTTTGACTATACAATTATTGGGAAAAATGAAAAAGGAGAAATTGAGGTTAGCGTGACTGCTGTACAAGAAAGTGTTGTACGTGAATATTTAGATTTATATAATAAGGCATCTTTAATACCACGTTCTTTTGAATTAGAATCAAGATCTATTGCGAGAGCCCTTATTGCTCCATTTGATGCTCGTACATACCTTATTGTTAATATTGGGGAAAATAAAACAGTATTTTCTATTGCTCGTGCTGGTGTGGTGCGCTTCAGCTCAACGCTTTATGTGGGAAGTAAGAATTTAACTGATGCAATCGGTAGGTCGCTTTCAGTTAATTTACAAGATGCAGAGAAATTTAAAAGTAAATTACCCTCAGTAAATCCATATGAAGAGAAAGTTTTTGAATCAATCTCTGGGGCGCTCTCTTCTATTAAAGATGAGGTTAATAAACTTTTAATATATTGGTTTACACATAAACCAGCCGGGACACCGGGGATTCAGAAAATAGATGAAATTATTCTTTCGGGAAAAGACTCAACTATTCCTGACGTACTTCCATATATGTCTAGAAACGTAAAAGTTCCTGTGCGCATTGCCGATGCTTGGGTTTCCTGTTTTTCACACAATGATTTTATTCCAGCTATAGGCGCAAATGAATCCCTTGATTTTGTGACCGCAATTGGCCTTTCCTTACCAAAAAAATTCCATGCTTAATTTACTTCCAAAAGACTATAAAAATAAAGTAAGGCAAGAATACCTACGTCGGTTTTTTATTGTTTCTTTAATTATCTTTTCTTTAATTGATATATTTTTAATTGTCGCCATTTTTCCTTCATATATTTTAATTAATTCCAAAAAAACGATTACTGAAAAAGCCCTTCAATCATTAAAAGAATCATCAAAAGTAAAAGATCGTGATGCTATTTTAGCTGATGTAAAAAAATTAGAGGATGGATTAGTATTGGTGGCAACTATTTCGGGAGATAGGCCAACAGACTATATAGATAAAGCAGTTCTTCTTAAAGGAAAAGGAATATCAATACAAAATATTTCTTACACAAAAAAAACAGATACAGAGAGGGAGGTTACTCTTACTGGGGGAGCTTCCTCGAGACTAAATTTAATTGATTTTTATAAAAGAGTAAAAGAATCTTCATGGGTCACATCCTCGGACCTTCCTTTGTCAAACCTTGCCAGTGATAAAAGTATTAGTTTTTTTGTTTCATTAATAGCCACTAGCACACCAAAATGATTTATAGAAAAACACTAATAATACTTTTTGTGTGGATTTCAATTTTTCTTGCGATGACAGCTTTTGTTGTGTTTGGATTTATTAAAATAGAAAAAATGAAAAAGATTGCTAATTCTGTAGAACAAGAGATTGTTCAAGAGAAAGAATCACTTCAGGCTTTCGAGTCCTTAATAAAAACAACATCAAGTATAAAAACCGACAGTGAAAAAATAAATAGTTTTTATATTAAGCGTGCGGAGGTAATAAATTTTATTAACAAAATTGAGTCTTTAGCATCCACAACAAATACACAGTTATCAATCCAAAGAGTAGTAGATAAAAAAATGTCAACCAATGGAACACTACTTTTTATTGATATTAGTGCCCATGGTTCATATTCTAATTTACATTATCTAATCAGATTGCTTGAGGAATTGCCATATCAAACAGAAATACAAAATATAAAACTTTCAAAAGGTTCTTTTGTGGATGAGGAAAAGCAAAGTATGAGTTCTTGGTCGGCTGATATAAATATTGTGGGAATAATGCTTTAAACTATGAATAAGATAAAAGAAAAAATATATACAACTTTTAAAATGAGAGGGAAGACACTGTCCTTTTTTGGTCAGAATCAATATGCTGATTGGAAAATTCTTTTAAGTATTTTATTTGCTGGTTTTTTTATTTCTGTTATTGTTTGTTTTTTTTCTTTTCTAAATATTAGCGAGGATGTAGATATTTATAGTTCAGGTCCTGTTGTCTTAAATAAAAAAATAAATAAAGGAAATTTAATGAAAGTGATTAATAAAATGGAGGATAGGCAGAAAAATTTCGAAGAATTAAAGG
>CAYZZT010000033.1:0-7216 GCA_964483025.1 uncultured Candidatus Saccharibacteria bacterium
ATATCCTCTGGATTACTTTCTTCTTCTGGATAATTAATTGTGTCTAAACTTGGAGCATCCTCCTTTGGTGCGCTTGTACCTGCAGATGGTGCAGAATATGATCCTGTTCCTGTTCCCGGTGCCTGTGGACCAAACTGAAAGTTATCAGCAATTATTTCTGTTCTATATTTTTTCTCATTAGTGACTTTATCATCCCAGCTTCGTGTCTGCATTCTTCCTTCAATAAATACTGGCTTTCCTTTCTTTAAATACTGATTCATAATTTCTGCAGTTTTTCCAAAAGCAACAATATTATGAAATTCTGTTTGCTCTTGTTTCGCTCCATTTTTATCTTTATATGTTCGATTTGTTGCAAGCCCAAAAGAAACAACATTTGTACCACCCGGAAGAGCTTTAAACTCTGGATCACGAGTAAGGTTACCGTAGAGAAATACTTTGTTTAAATACATATTATTATTGTGATTATTTAGTCTATTAACTTATACCTAGAATTATAGACTTTTCTTTTCAAATTACAACAGACAACACGACACCAATACACGAATGAGCTCAGCGAATTACACGAATTGAATTCTGAATTCAAGTCTGCGTAAGTCTGCGTCCAGTCTGCATAGGTCCGCGGGAATAAAATTGTACTCAATTTTATTCCACTACAAGTCCCTCGATAGTCTTATCTATTTCCTCATCTGACGCCATAACAATCTCTTCAGCTAATACGCCATCTTTTATAGCCTCAACTTTTTCTCCTTCTTTTCTCGCAAGTTTCTGACCATACAATGTATTTTCACGAACAGTTTTGATAATAAGAAAACGAAGAATTTCTTTATTCTTTTCAAGTTTCTCTTTCACTTCAACAATTTCCTCTTTTCCTAAATCAAACTTCACCCAACCAAAATACGCGAAGTTAAACTTTTCGTTTTTACCCGCTTCATTTTTAAACATTGTATAAGCAAGTGGTCTCATCTTTGGATATTCCTCAGAGATGAATACTGCCCCATTTTTTTCAAGCAATGACTTTATATCACCAAAAACATTCGCTACTTTTTCTTCAGCGATTGTTGGTACGATATGGAAGCCTAGCTCATATACCTGCATAAGCTCAATTTCTTGCATTTGAGATTGCAAACTGTCGAGTGTTAATGATTTTCGGTTTAAAATGGCGGTCTGGATAACACGCCTTTGAAAATCAATGTCTCAACGATGCGAAAATGATATTACTATAAATCAAGGAAAAAGTCCATAGCTGACAAACACGACACCAATACACGAATGAACTCAGCGAATGACACGAATAAGATACAAAACCTTCCTTTTTGTCATTCCGGCGGAGGCCGGAATCCAGTCGGTAGGAATCCAAATTCTCGAATTAAACACAAATACATTTTCAGACTGGATTCCGGCCTCCGCCGGAATGACAATACAGGGTTTGGAATTCTAATTCAATCCAAAATACCTCACAGCATTTTCACTCAAAGTTTTTTTAACCATCTCAAAATCTTCACCACGAATTTCTGCAATTTTTTTTACAACTTCCTGCACGTATGAAGGCTCGTTTCTCTGCCCTCTGTGTGGAACAGGAGTCACAAATGGCGAATCGGTCTCCGACATTATTTTTAGAAGAGGAATAAATTTTATAACTTCATCATAATCTTTTGTAAATGTAATTACTCCAGTGAAAGACATTGTAAATCCCAAATCTAAATACTCTTTTGCAATATCTTTATCACCTGAGAAAAAATGAACATTTCCTCTTAGTTTCTCACCAAATTCTTTTTTCTTTTCTTTCAAAATATTTAAAACACCCTCGTGAGCATTACGAACATGCAACATTAAAGGTAAATCAAATTTGGTTGCAAAGTTTATTTGTTTTTCAAAATCAATTTTTTGTCTGATTTTATCTGCATCTAGTCTGCGTAAGTCTGCGTCCAGTCTGCGTTCGTCTGCGGGCAGTACTCTGCCATAGTCCAAACCACACTCCCCGACAGCAACCACCTTTTTCTGTATTGCCAACTTTTCAAATTCTTCTTCATTAAAAATTTCACCTGTATCACCTGCTGGATGAAGCCCGATGCAGGCATAAATATTGTCATGCATCTGCGCGAGCTCTACAGCCTTTTGTGATGACAACAAATCAGTACCCACGGTTATAGTTCCTGTGTTTGTATCTTTTAATCTCTGTATTACATCATCAAAATCCTTTTCATAATCAGGAAAATTAAGATGTGAGTGAATGTCTATGTATGAGTACATATTTTTAGCTTCTGTCATTCCCGCGAAGGCGGGAATCCATGTTGAAATCATTTCGTGGATTCCCGTCTTCACGGGAATGACAAACCTCGAGATGAATTATGATTAATCTTTTCTCAAAAACAAAGGTGCTTCTGGCATCGTTCCACTTTTAATATAATTTGAAATTTTTAAAGCTGTCTCTGGTAAAAAAGGAAGGAGATTTTCAGAAATTATATCAAGATATGCAAGAAGCTCACCTAATTCCTTTTCTCCTTTTTCTTTATTTACTTTAATTGTTTTAAAGGGTTGATTATCTTGAATATATTTATCTGCATAAGATATCAAATCCCAAACGGCATCGATAGCCACTTGTAGATTATAACCATTCCAACCTTTTTCTTGTTTTTCATAAAAAGCTTTTAATACATCACTCTGCTTTATTTCTTCCACAATTTTATTATCGAGAACTACTCCATTTGTTGTTGCCATTCTCATCACTCGAGAAACAAGATTTCCAAGCCCATTTGCAAGCCCTGAGTTGTAGGAAGCCTTAAATCGCTCTTCTGTAAATGGTGAATCTTCAAAAGAACTCACTTCTCTCAAAAGAAAGAAACGCAAGGCATCAGTACCATATTCTTCAATCAAATCTTTTGGATTTGAAACATTCCCCAAAGACTTGCTCATCTTTATACCACCCTCACCTGTAATAAATCCATTTATTATTATGTGCTTGGTATTTGGTAAATCTGCAGACATAAGCATCGCTTGCCACATTGAAGATTGAAAACGATTATTATCTTTTCCACAATACTGCACTGTCTCCCCTTCTACCCAATATTTTTTAAAATCGCCTTCCAAATCTGGATAGCCAAGTGTTGCAATGTAATTTATTAAGGCATCAAACCAAACATACATAATATGATCTGGATCACCAGGCACTTCTATCCCCCAAGGCATTTTTGATTTTAATCGTGAAATACTAAAATCTTGAAGACCGCTTTTTACAAATTCTTTCATTTCATTTAATCGAAAATCAGGAATTACAAAAGTTGGGTTTTCTTCATAATATTTTATTAGCTTTTCTGCAAATGCTGAATATTTGAAAAAATAATTTTCTTCTTCAATGATTTCTAATTCTCGATTATTATGAATTGGACATTTTCCATCGAGAAGGTCACTGTCTGTTTTTTCTTCCTCACATCCAACACAATATTTGGTTTTATAATTCTTTTTATAAATATAGCCATTATCTTTAACTTTATTCCAAAAAGCTTTTGTCGCTTCAATATGGCCCTCATCTGTAGTGCGAATAAAATGAACATCATCGCTCACTCCTAAAAGTTTTAATATTTCTTTTACCTTTCCTGCATAAAAATCCACATATTCTTGTTCTGTCTTCCCTTCCTTCTTTGCCCCCTCAAAAAGCTTCATTCCATGCTCATCGGTGCCAGTATTGAAAAAAACATCATATCCTTGAAGTTTCTTATGCCGTGCAACTACATCAGCACGAATAAATTCCATTGCATGCCCTAAATGAGGTTCTGCATTTACGTATGGAAGTGTAGTTGTAATGTAAAAATTACCTTTATAATTTTCTATGCTAGACATTGTTTTTAAACTTTTTATTTTCAATATCATTTAATATTTCAATAATAATTGCCGCTGCTGGAATTGAAAGTATTATACCAATAAACCCTGCAAGTTTTAAACCTACAATAAGAGTAAGGATAACTAAAATTGGTGGAATACCAACTATCTTTCGAACAACTAATGGATAAATTAAATGATTTTCAAATTGCTGAATTATTACATAAAGTCCAAGAACAAGAAAAGCTAATGTTGCACCTCCGTCTGAGAGAGCGACGGCAAAAGCTGGAATGATAGCAAGAACAATTCCAAAAATAGGAATGAGTTCAAGAACCATAGCTATCAAAGACAAAAAGAGTGCACTCTTTACCCCTAAGATTGAAAGCCCGAGAAACGTAAGTATCCCAATAATAATACCAAGAAGTAATTGCCCTTGAAGCCAGAGCCCTATCTTTTTTTCAGCCCGCCTCCACAAATCCAAAATATAAGTCTCATAATGATCTGGGGTGATAACTCTCAAAAAATTCCCTACTCCATCATTTTGAACTGAAAGATAAAAAGTTAAAACTACAATAAGCATAAAACTAATAATGCCTCCAAAAAAACCAGAAATTGTTGTAAATAATCCACCGGTCACATCAGAAAATGTTGAACTTAGGGAATCTACGATATTTCGGATTGACAAATTTGGTAGAGATCCTCCAAAAGATGTATCACTAAGTGGACTTAACAAATTTGTAGTATCAACATATCTAGGGAGAGACTCGAGAATGCCTAAAACATCAGAAATAAATGTTGGCAAGAAGAAATAAAAACCGAGAGCAACAAGTAAACCAATTGATAAGAAAATCATAACTACTGAAAGGACACGTGGTACTTTTTTCTTTACCAACATCTTATTTAGTGGCTCAATAGCAGCAGTTAGGGTTACAGCAGTAAGTACCACAAGTAAAATATCCCTCAAAATATAGACCAAATAGAAACAAAAACCAATAAGTATTGTTCGAATAATGGTGCTGGATGAAATATTGATACTGTTATTTGAAGTCATAATCAAATAGTACCACAAAGACGGCGTGTTGTAACTATATTCACCTATCTCATGTTGTCATGCTTGCGAATGCGAGGATCCATACTGAAATTTAAATCCGAAGCACGAAATCCGAAATTCGAAACAAATACAAAATTCAAATATCAAAATCTAAAACAAATGCATTTAAATTCTGAATTGTTTTGAATTTATTATTTTCGTCATTTGGATTTGTTTCGGATTTCGTGCTTCGAATTTCGAATTTACTAGCTAGATCCTAAGCATCGGTAAAAACTCTCCTGCATTTTTGTACGGTCCCACCATCGCTAAATTCATTCCTTCATTCTTTAAAATATCTTTTGCAACTTTTTGGATTTCCTTTGCAGTAACTTTTTCTATTTTCGCTACAATATCTTCTGGTGTTTGTATTTTTTTATCATGCAGTAATTCTTGAAAACCATAAAAGTCAGCGAGTGAGTCTGATGATTCTAAACTAAGAAACATTGTTCCTATTCTATAATCTTTTGCTTTACGAAGTTCGCTTTCTGGAATTAATTCCTCAGCTATCTTTTTCACCTCTTCTAATATTCCAGAAATTGCCTCTTTTACACGAGCATTGGCCACCCCTGCAGAAATAGCAAAGTTGCCGTGAGTTGTATAGGAATTTTTTCCGGAACCAACATAATAGCAAATACCTAGCTCCTCACGCATTTTTTGAAATAGTCTCGAACTCATTCCCCCACCTAGCACAGTTGAAAGAAGTGTGAGTGCAATATTTCTTTTATCATATCTATCAAATCCCCGAAAACCAATTATCAAATGTGTTTGATCTGTTTCTTTGAAAAAAAGTTTTGCTTGTGGTTTTTTCTGCACCTCCGCCACCTTTTCAATTTTCCCTTTCTTTCCATTTGAAACTTTATCAAATAGTTTTTTTATTTCTTCTATAACTTTCTTTTCATTCATCTTCCCTGCCACCACCACAGTTGTCGCCTTTGCCGTATAATGATCTTTGTGATATTTCACGAAATCTGCACGCGTCATTTTTCGGATATTTTCCTTTGGCCCAATAATCGGCCTTCCCGCTGGCTGATCCCCATAAAGCAATTCCTCAAAAATTTCTCCCACTTTTGCTCTAGGTAAATCTTCGTACATATTTATTTCTTCAATAATCACACCTTTCTCTTTTTCAATTTCCCCCTCTGGAAATTTTGAATTCAAATAGATATCAGAAACAATATCTAAAAGCTTTGAGGTTTTAGAATAATGCGCCTTTGCCCAATAGCCGGTATATTCGTTGCCTGTGAAAGCATTTGATTGAGCTCCGAGTGAATCAAGCTCAATATTTATAACAGATGAGGAAGGTCGCTTTTCTGTACCCTTAAAACAAACATGCTCCAAAAAATGAGAAATACCATTTTTATCCTTACTTTCATAATTTGAACCAGCTTCTACTAGCGACATTACCGTCACCGTCGAATTATCCTTCATCGGCACAGTAATAATCCGAAGCCCATTTTTAAATGTTGTTTTGGTGAAGTTCATGTACGCAGTTTACCAAATATTCGAATATGTGCAAAAGGTGATGGAACATAAAAAAACACCACCGTTTGACAGGTGGCGTGAGTTTAAGGATTTGAACCTTCAGCCATTCTCTAGGGCTGGATGGTTGTGCCGTTTTTGTCTGGCATCGGGTCTCCGGTCCACGACATTGGAAGACCTTGGATGACCAAACAAGTGCAGCAGTCATCCCCTAGGTGGTAGGTATTGATGGGGTGAGTACCTTCGGGAGCAGGAGGTAAACTGATAACTGTAAGTTCTCTCCCAACAATATGGTAAACCACTTCCGTAGCCCTAGTGAGTTGCAGGAGCATCTTTGTTGTCTGTTCGACCTCAGCTGCTAGGCTGAACATCCCACACGTGCAGTTTGTTATACTCCACATCTGTGCGCTGATATGAAGCACACTGCCCGTCCATACGATGTGTCCATCTTCTAGGGCGTTGGACAGGATTTCGATTGTTGTTCTGACGTTTTTGTTATACATATTTTCGTTGCAGTTAGAGAAGGCCCGTGAAGGATTCATGAGCTTTATTCTAAACGCAACTCTAAATCAAAAGAACTTTACTGCTACTATATTATAACATAGTTACATAGAAAACGCAAGTATTTGCATCCCATGCGTCAAAAAAGAGCTCAGTAGAGGCGTTTTTGGACACATCAATCCAACTGACTGTATTCCGAGTAATCGAGGGATACAGCCCACCAGCTTCACCAGCAAATGTAGGACAAAAAAACACAACCTCGTTGAAGCTGTAACTTTGGGAGGGGGTTTTGAGGCTGACGAGCCGAAAACTTCAGGATTTTTTAAGCTT
>CAYZZT010000034.1:0-7160 GCA_964483025.1 uncultured Candidatus Saccharibacteria bacterium
TGGCTTCTGTAAAATCGCTCCGCTTTTCTGATTCCGACAATGTTTCTCTTGGTGGACCTTAGCGGACTCGAACCGCTTACCTCCTCATTGCAAATGAGGCGCTCTACCAGATGAGCTAAAGGCCCGTGTTGTATATTGTACTCGAACTTACTGACTAAACAATCTCTTAAATATAGCGCCTCATTTTTACATGAGGGTCACAAATATTTTTCTGGTGAAAAATTTTCTGACCACGCCTCGTGCCGTCGCACTCCGGCCTTGCGCTTGGGTCCCATCCCAAGCTCACTCTACCAGATGAGCTAAAGGCCCAGTGTTGTATATTTTACATAAACTAACCAATTAAACAATTTCTTAAATATCGCGTCTCATTACATGAGGGTCACAAATATTTTTCTGGTGAAAAATTTTCTGACCACGACTCGTGCCGTCGCACTCCGTCCTTGCGAAAGTGTATCCAGACTTTCTCACTCTACCAGATGAGCTAAAGGCCCAATATTTAACACCAATACAAAATACGCATTACTGTATTTTCAAACTTAGAAGCTATTTTATATTATTTTTGATTTTATGCAAGTCTAAGTGGTTCTACAGGTATTAGTGTGGTTAATAACCATAAAATACGGCTTAGCATAGGCTTGAAAGTTCAAAAACCAACTATGGGGCTATTTTGTTTGTTAAAAATATAATAGTATCTCCAATTAAGTCCTTCTCCTCCCATTTGTCATCCTCGTGAAGTCGGGATGGGACCCGACTGCAAGAACGGAGCGCGACGGCGCGAGTTGTGCCCAGAAGATTTTTCACCAGAAAAATACTTGTGGGTACTCCCGGGGATCCAAGTTCGTATTCTGGATTTATAAGACTGGATTCCTGCCGGAGTTTATCCTCGTGAATACGGGGGCAGGAATGACATACAGAAAAGCAAAGTATAAATAGAATAATTAAGTGGTAATTTTAGGCATTATTATGTTAATAAAATTAAAAATTTCTTTAAAAAACACATAAAATCTTCCACACTAATGTTTATAGAACCGTCTAAGTCTAGTGATGAATATTATCTCTCTAGGATTTTAGTGATATAATTCATGTATTATGGAAAATTTATTTGCATACGGAACATTAATATTCCCAGACAAGCAACAAGAATTGTTTGGAAGGACATTGGATGGCAAAGATGATGTTTTAAATAACTATACAAAAAACACAATTATAATTGATGGTGAAGTTTACCCCTGCGTAGATGAGTCTGAAGGTGAAAACGCTCACGGTGTAGTGTATCAAGTAACTTCTGAAGAATTGCTTTTGGCAGACGAATACGAAGGAAAGGAATATAAAAGAATTAAAACAATTTTAGAAAGCTGTACTGATGCTTGGGTATATGTGAGGACATAAATTATTTTTTATCCCCAATTAAATTTTATTTAAAAAAATATTTGTTATATAATAAACATGTTACAAGCTAATATAAAAAACTATGGCAAAAGGAAACTCACATCCAAAGAAGGAAGCTAAAAAGAAGAAGAAAGCTAAAGCAAAATAGCTCACAAAAAAACTTCACATGTCGTGAAGTTTTTTTGTTTGTTTAATTATTTTGAATTTAGATATTTGAATTTGTTTCGGATTTCGTGCTTCGAATTTCGGATTTTAATACAGAACATGGATCCCCGCATTCGCGAGGATGACAACAAACACTAATATGGATTACTTGAGTGTGATTTGAATGAGGTGCTCTAAAAACTCCTTCATATTCGAGCCCACGGCATTTAAGGCTTTTGGCAGTAGGGAAGTCTCTGTTAACCCCGGCAGTGTATTAATTTCTAAAATATATATCCCTCGGGTGGGGTGGACAATAAAATCCGAACGTGAATAATGCCTTGCACCAATAGCAATATGTGCAATTATTGCAGACTGCATAATTATTTTTTTCTCATTTTCGGTAAAATTTCCCGGGCACCTTTCCTCAATCTTTCCGGAATATTTCATTTTATTATCAAAGGCTACATCAGTATGCTTCATTATTTCAATAGGCGGAAAAGCATAATATTTTTCGCCACGAAAGTTTTCTGCTACCACACAAGTAGCCTCTTTGCCTTTTATATATTCTTCTACTAATGCAGTATCACAATATGAAAAAACAGAAACCAAAGCCTGTTCAAGACTTTGTAAATCTCTTGCCACGGAAACACCAACGGATGATCCTGAGGAAATGGGCTTTATAATTACAGGTAAACTAAAAGTTTTAAAAATCTGAAGAGCCTGCTCACTTATATCAATATCATTAGAAACCTTTTTAGCATGAGGTGTTCTTATTCCTGCCAACTTAAATATCTCCTTGGCTCGCCATTTATGCATTCCAAGTGCTGATGCAAGCGCTCTGGATCCAGTATAGGGCACTCCAATATGATCTAAAATCTGCTGTACTTTTCCATCCTCACCATATGTTCCATGTAATGCATTTATAACAACATCTACACTTTTTAAAATATGAGCAGGTAAAACTGGACTGCCTTGAAAATACCAACCCACGTTTTTATCTATTACAATATCAACTACAGTATGATTTGATGTGAGTATATCTATTATATGTGAACCACTATTTAAGGAAACTTCATGTTCATCACTTGGCCCACCTCGAAGAATTGCTATACGATACTTTTGCATAACATTATTATAGCGCACATGATGTAAATTTAAAATCATGTGCGCAGAATTAAGAATTAGGAATTAAGAATTAAGAAGAAGATTCGATTTTATTCATAATTCGTAATTCTTAATTCATAATTCTATTCCAATGTGCTATAATATTTAAGTAATGCGACGAGTAGCAACAGTTTTTTCTTTTATATTTATAACAACCATTATGGGTGTGTTTACTTTTCCTAATGTAGTAGACAGTATTTCCGGAAGAATTTATCAATTTTCAAATATTATTGAAAAAGCTAGTAAAAAAATTAGCTTCGCTTCTGTATATATGGCTTTTAATTCTGATAGAGAATATCTTGCTGTAGCGGAAGGGATGCGTAAAGAAGAAGTTGCTAGCCTTTGTCAAGAAAAGCTCGGTTGGGATAAATTAGAGGAACAAACTTTTGCAGGTACGCTTGCATGTTCAGTAGAAAACAATGATGAGGGTTTTCTCTTGCCCGGAGACTATATTGTTGATAAAAATTCTAGTCCAAAAGATATTAAGCTTGAAATGAGACAAAGATTTGATGTTGCCTTAAGAAATAAAGTTGAAGAACTTGGGGGAGACCCAACTCGTTTTGATACAGACACCGTAATTACAATTGCTTCTATCATTCAAAGAGAGGCTGGCGGTCTTAAAGATATGAATCTTATTTCAGGAATAATTTGGAATCGCCTAGAAATAGGAATGCCCCTTCAGGTTGATGCGACTCTTCAATATGTGAAAGGAAAAGATGGAAGATGGTGGCCGTCTGTTCTTTCAAAAGATAAATATTTAAATTCTGCATACAATACATACCAAAATACTGGCCTTCCACCAACGCCAATTTCAAATCCCGGAGAAGGAGCAATTGCTGCAGCTTTAAGTCCAGAAAAAACTGACTGTATATTTTATTTACATGACAAGTATGGAAGAATTCATTGTGCAAAAACATATCCGGAGCATAAGAGGAATATAAATAAATACTTGAGATAATATATAACAAATAACTTGTAACTATAATAACTTACACAAAACCCCACTTAGCTCATGCTTAGCGGGGTCGTTTTTTTCTAATACCATCCCAATTAACCCCTTCATATTTGTCATTCCGGCGAAGGCCGGAATCCAGTCTGAAAAACCCAAATTCTCATGGATCAATAATATTTTTCTGGTGAAAAATTTCCTGATCACGACTCGACTCGTCAGTCTCCGTCCTTGCGCTCAAAAAATCTTTTGAGTTCACCTCGCATTCGCAAGGATGACAGAAAATTGGATAGGTTAATTAGGGTGGTATAAATACTGAATAGAATTGTCTATAATACTATTGCTTTTTGTTAATCCTAAAACAAAGATTCTGCCACTGCTTTCACATCAGCGCCATCAGCTTTTCCTTTTAATTCCTTCATAAGTATGCCTACAAACATTCCTAATTTACTTTTATCTGTAATTCCTAGCTCAATCTTTTTTGCTTCCACAATTTTTCGTACTTCATCAATACTCATCATTTGAGGTAAAAAAACTTCCAAAATCGCAAGCTCTGCACTTTCATTATCGACAAGATCTTGTCTGTTACCAGCTTTGAATTGCTCTATAGATTCTTTTCTCTGTTTTACAAGCCTGCGAATTACAGCAAGGCAATCTTCGTCACCAAGCTCGTCTTGAGGTTTGTGACCCTTTGCCACAAGCTCATTTGTAAAAGAGGCAGAAACACCTCGCAGGGTATTAAGACGAATGGTATCTCTCGCTAACATTGCCTTTTTAATTTCGTCTTTTATGCTTGATTGTATTGTATTCATATTTATTTGGTACCCTGTATTGTCATCCTTGCGAATGCGAGGATCCATGGATTAATTCATGGATTGCCGATCGGGTCGGCAATGACAGAAGGGAAGTTATAATATGAGGTAAACTATAGCATATTCTGCTATAATATTCATTATGACATCTACAATATTATTGAGTGTATTTATTTTGATTTTAGTAGCTATAAATATTGCTCTTTTTTTAATGCTTAAAAAAAGCGTTGATATACCAAAAGAAGATAGTGGCCTCCGGCTTATACTCGAGCAAGTAAACGAGCTTTCAAGAACTGTGGACTCCAAAGTGTCCGACCTAAACAAAACTGTTGATTTAAAAATGGGAGAAAGTACCCGCCATATGAGTGACTCTGTGAATAGACAATTTTCTGAATCACAAAAACTTATACGAGAAATCACATCCGAACTTGCTCAAGTTAAAGAAACGGGAAAGCAGGTTGTGGGCTTTGCAGACCAACTTCAAAATCTTCAAGATATTCTCAAAAATCCAAAACAAAGAGGAATTATTGGGGAATACTATTTGGAAACTCTATTGAAAAATGTTTTACCACCCGGAATGTTTCAAATGCAATATGCATTTTCAGATGGAGAAATTGTAGATGCGGTTGTATTTGTTAAAGAAAAAATAATCCCGATTGACTCAAAATTCTCACTTGAAAATTACAATAAACTTGTTGAAGAAAGAAATGAAACAGAAAAAGCTCGACTCGAAAAGCTTTTTGTTAGTGATTTGAAAAAACGAATTGAAGAAACTTCAAAATATATTCGACCACAAGAGGGGACTATGGATTTTGCTTTTATGTTTATCCCACATGAGGCAATATATTATGATTTAATTGTTAATAAAATTGGGGCATTGAAGGAAGAGACAGAAAACCTAATACAAAGGGCCGCTCAGAAATATAAGGTGATTATTGTGTCACCTACATCATTTTTGGCATACCTCCAGACCGTTATGCAGGGCCTTAAAGCGCTTCAAATTGAGGAAACGGCCAAAGACATCATAAAGCGGGTTGAAGAGCTAGGGAAGCATTTAAAGGCCTATGAGGAGTATCATGGCAAGCTGGGAAATGCCCTAGGAACCACAGTAAACCACTTCAATAAGGCGAGTGGGGAACTAAAGAAAGTGGACAAGGATGTTATGAGAATAACGGGTGATAGTGCCGGAATTGAGATAGAGCTTCTAGATAAACCGGAGGAATAGACGATTATGAACTCTTCTGTCATTCCGGCGAAGGCCGGAATCCAGTCGGCATAATCAAAATTCGAAGCACGAAATTCGAAATCCGAAACAAATCAAAAATTCAAAATATTTAATCTAAAACAATGCATTTTCGGACTGGAATTTTCCGACCTACTGTCGCTGTATACCTTTTCGACTTTTTGTTTCGCTTCACTCACAAAAACCCTGAAAAGCTTTTGAATTTGTCGCCAAATTCAACCTCCGCCGGAATGACAAAAAACCGCTTGCAAATCTGCGGCAAATAAGGTAATATATCCCCACTATGACATTCGCAGTATTTCAAACAGGAGGTAAACAATATTTAGCTCAAGAAGGTGACAAAATCCGAATTGAGAAAATCATCGGCGACTACAAGGTAGGCGACGCTATTTCTTTTAAAGATGTGCTTGTTCTAAGTGACGACAAAGATATCAAAATTGGTACACCTATGGTAGAAGGCGCAGAAGTTAAGGCAGAAATTACAAAGATTGACCGACTTCCAAAAGTAACAGTTATAAAATACCTACAAAAAAGCCGATACTTTAAAAAGAACGGACACCGGCAACCTTACTTCGAGGTTCAGATTAATTCAGTAAAATAATTTTAGTTGGTAGTGAGTAGTGAGTAGTTTGTAGATAATAAAAATTCCGCCACTCGGCGGTTTTTTTATTATCAAAAATATGGTATCTGTTTTGCAGTATAAATATACCGGCCGGTATATTTATATTGTAAAGAAAAACGATATAGAGAGATAAACCCAGTAGTAGGTTTTTAGTTTGTTAATAATATACTTATCAAGATGCAAAAATATGAGCATTTTTGTGAGCTAAAAATTCACTACTGGGCAAAGAAAAAACCGTACCTATGAATTAGGATACGATTTTACTTTTAAAATAAATCTCCAATGTTTTGGCACTAGATTCCCAGGATCCTCTCAGCATCTGGGATTTCAGCACGCACATACTCGGGCGATAAGCCTAGTTGCATTAGTGCATTCACCAGTTTTTTCAATGGTGGCATAAGGAAAAGTCGGATGTGACAAGCTTCACACTTACAGTCTTTTGTATGTTTGTTGTAATACCTTGCCCATTTGGTCAAAACTCTACCAGCAGAAATCTTTGGCAAAGAATGAAGAATTTCACGGCATTTGTCAGGTCGACTCCCACAAGAACCGCACTCACCGGGAACCCCTTTACATTTTCTAGGCATCACCGCTTCGTGTTCGAAGCGCTCATCATTTTGGTGAATTAAGGAATAGAGAGCCGACCCGGTCCGAGGGGTGAATCCAAGTTCGTGAAGTGACATTTCTAACACAGCTGGAACATTTTTATGGTTTGTTTGCATTTGTACTCCTTCTATAAGGTCCTTATATAGTTTAGTACGAAATAAAAAGAAGTCAAAGAGGAGCTAGGTGACATTTTGTGTTGGTTTTCTCCTGTCTCTGCGCTCAATTAAATAA
>CAYZZT010000035.1:0-6929 GCA_964483025.1 uncultured Candidatus Saccharibacteria bacterium
CGATCTGAGCTGAAAGTGAGGCGATCATTGCCTGAAGTTCTGCTACAGTAGCTGCCTTTACAGGAGAAACTGATGCACCAACAACGAAAGCTGCAACTAATGCTATAGCTGCGATCTTTGAAATTGTTTTCATAATTTGCTTGTAACGTTTGCTTGCGCAAACTAAATATTAATTCTCTTTTGTTTATTTTTAATAATGTAAAAGAAAAATTAATAACTAATAAAACTAAACCAATAATTGTAAACTGATATTTACTTAGGGTCTTTCTGAAAAGACTGAGGTCTGAATACTCACTGCGTAATCAGCGCAGGAGGCACTCATATTGCTATGAGAGCAATACTAACTTTTAGTTTAAATCTGCTCAGAGGTTTCACTTGCGCAAAACATAAACAAACCGACGCAAAACCAAAAGATTAGTGGCAAGGGGATTTAGAGGAAATACGGATTGGCAGACAAGTAAGGAATAAGAAATGCGGAATGCAAATGCAAGGCATCAAGTGCGAAACTGGATTCACGAGTATTTTTCTGGTGAAAAATCTTCTGAACACACCTCGCGCCGTCGCGCTCCGGTCTTGCGCTCAAAAACTCTTTTGAGCTCACCCGTATTCACGAGGATGACAATGCAGATGCGGAATGCAAATGCGATACATTCAGATGCGAGACTGGATTCCTGCCTTCGCAGGAATGACAATGCGTGCACGAGGATGACAATGCAGATGCGGGAAAATTTGGGACCTATTTTTGCCTAATACAAATTAATAAATTTGTACGGCTACATTATCAAAGAATCTATCATTTAGGGATTACAAGCATTATATACCCTTTTTGAAAAGTGTGAAATACCTGCAATGTAAAAACTGTGGATAACTTTAAGATAGTCCGTAGTTATTAGTCTTTAGTAATTAGCTAAAATACCAAATAAATACGAGAATACCTGAAATCTACCACCGTTTAAGTATAGCATAATATGGTAATAAAAACAAGGGAATCGGGTGTGTGACCTGTTTTTATTACCATCGCAGACTTACGCAGACTAGACGCCGACTACGCAGACTGAAATGCTGCGATGTAACACCTCTTTTATGTCATCCTCGCCGTACTCGGCGGGGATCCAAGTTAATTCGAATTTTTCAGAAACAACAAGGAAAAACAGGGCTTGGATCCCCGGGATTACCCGAGGATGATAATGCGGGGAGTGGGAATGACAGAGGGAGGGTCTGTGGGTGTCTTTTAAGGGAAAGGCCACACGGTACTCCGCGGGGCCTTTTTTTAGAGGGCAAGGTTTTTAAAATCTTCAAATTTTAAAAACCTTTCATTGTGGAGAGATGCGAGACTGGATTCCCGTCTTCACGGGAATGACAGAGGAGAGGTCTATGCCAACGAATACGTGCTCCATCTGCGCTCCCCCTCCTTTTTTAATACACCTCTGGCGACTAGGGCGAGGAGTTCACGCTGTATAGTTTTTTCGCTACAATCTTTAATAACCCCAGTAAATCCTTTGATAGTGAGTGTGCGGTGTTTCTTCACAAGGGCAATGATTATTTTCTGTCTTTTGTCCTTTATGTCCTTTAGATTATTGTTGTCCTTTATAAAGGGCATTGTTGGTTTTGCTGTATTTTTTCCTGAATGAAAGCTTGCTGGAAAATATGATGTATTATTACTGTGAACGTTTTTTTTGTCGTCCTCGCGAAGGCGAGGTGAGCTCAGAAGAGTTTCTGAGTGCAAGGACGGAGACTGACGAGTCGAGTCGTGATCAGGAAATTTTTCACCAGAAAAATATTCTTGATCCATGTTTGAATTTGATTGCACTGCATCCTGATGTGGCTTCTCCACCCTGAAAAATGCTTCGTCAAACGAAATAGTTTTTGTACTTACTTGAGCACCCTCTCTCCTATCCAAAAGCTCCATCATTCTTTCAAGTTCCCCTCTTATAATTGTAAAATTCATCTCACTTATAAAGCCTGCTTTATAAGCAACCTCGTACAATGATATTAGCTCTATAATTTTTGAAACTAAATTTCGAATAAGGCTGTCTTTTACAGAAAGTGATGCAGAACTTAAAGAAATTGTGTCCTTTATAATATCACTAACAATCCTTCGAAGTGACCACTTGAGAGGTTCCTCGGAAGTAAAAAAATTACTAATCATATAGGTCGCCATAGCAATCCTTTCTGCTTTTTTGAGCACCATATAAAAATCAGAATCATTCTGAAATATGGCTAGCTTTCTAGTGTCCGATTGGGTATTTAGCGTTTGACTGTCTTTTATTGTAGGTATGTTTTTAGGGTCCATAATTTTTTTGTCTTTAAGTTTTTTTTTGATTCTTTTTTAAATTATTAGTCCTTTGATATTCGCATTATAGTCCTATAAAATAATATGTCAAAGACAAGATTAGTGAGTAGTTTGTAGTGGGTAGTGAGTAGTTAACTTAACTAAAAACGTTCAGGTTTGTCATCCTTGCGAATGCGAGGATCCATGGATCCTCGCATTCGCAAGGATGACAGAAAATGCAAAATAAAATGCGGATGCGAGACTGGATTCCCGCCTCCGCGGGAATGACAGAAAAAATACGAAAGATTCAAAGTGAAAAAAATCTCCTTAAGGCCTTTCCTTTCTGCAGATTTAAGGAAAGGCCTTTCACCGATTTTTTAATTTTTTTTCCACTTCTTTATTTGAGTGTATAGAGGTATAATAGATGCAAATACAGGAAAGCATTTAAATAACTGAATGCCAAAGGCCGGGTCTTTTTTGGAGTCCTAAGGCCCGGCCTTAAGAATGCAATGCGAGGATGACAGAAGATACGGAATAACACAAACTAATATTAAATATCAAAAAACATAACATGGATTCCCGCCTTCGTGGGAATGACAAAGAAAAACAATGGCAAGAAAAAAATATAATCAACAAGAGAATTCCCAGACTGGATTCCGGACTAAATCCGGAATGACACAAGCGAATAAAAACAAAACAGAAATGAAGCCTAAAGGTTGGCATCTTTTTTCACATCTTGGAAATGAAACTACTGATACAATCATGGGAATTATTTTTCTTGTTCTTGGCATCTTTTTCATTATGGCCTCAGTTGGCCACGCAGGGCTTGTTGGTGAAAAACTTTATACAGTTTTCGGCTATCTCCTTGGTATTGGATATTTTCTCCTTCCTATTATATCTGTAATACTTGGTATCTCGTTTGTAAAATCTCTTCATCATAATCTTGCTACTCCAAAATTTATTGGTGGAATTATTTTTCTAATTTCTGGTCTTGGACTAATTGAACTTATATCCACAAACAGCGGAGGAAAAGTTGGGCACTTAATTGCAAGCCCAATGATACAGCTTTTTGCGTATGAAGCCAGCTTCGTTATTCTCACTTCCCTTTTTTTAATTTCACTTCTTATAATTTTTGATACTTCACTTAAGATGAGTCTGATTGGAAAATTTCTTTCATTATTCCGCAAAAAACAAGATCCACAAATTATTGGTGCTGGAGCAGATTCTACTGGTGACATCGCAAAACAAGTAGCTCTTGCCGAAATTAAAGAAAATGAAAAAACTGCCAATGAAAATGACCCCAACAAAAAAACTTTTAGTATATTTGGAGGAAAAGAAGAGGAAGAATTTATTGCACAAAATAAAAACAGAAAAGAATTTCATGGAGTCTATACTCCCCCACCTATCGACATATTAGAAAAAGATAAAGGTAAGCCGGGTGTGGGTGATATTAAAGCCAACGCAAATATTATAAAACGGACGCTCCAAAACTTTGGAATTTTGGTTGAAATGGATGAAATTACTATTGGCCCTTCTGTCACTCGCTATGCTTTGAAACCAGCTGAAGGTGTGAAGCTCTCCAGAATTGTTGCGCTTCAAAACGACCTCTCACTCGCACTTGCTGCTCACCCGCTTCGTATTGAAGCGCCTATCCCCGGCAAATCACTCGTGGGTATTGAAATTCCAAACACAACAAAAACTCTTGTGGGCCTCGGTACACTTCTTTCCTCCTCAGAATTTCAACAATCTGAAAAACCTCTCCTTGTATCTCTTGGAAAAGGTATTTCTGGTAAATCACATTTTTCAAATCTTGCAAAAATGCCCCACCTTCTCATCGCGGGTACTACCGGCTCTGGAAAATCTGTAACAATTCACACAATCATCACTTCCCTTTTGTATAGAAATAGCCCTGAGGCCTTAAAACTCATTATGATTGACCCAAAGCGAGTTGAGCTTACCCTGTACAATAAAATTCCTCACCTTCTCACTCCTGTGATCACTAATCCAAAGAAAACTATTCTATCTTTAAGATGGGCAGCAAAAGAAATGGATCGCCGATATGATATTTTAGAAGCAAGTTCTGTGCGAGATATTGAGTCATATCATAAAAATATTTTAGAACCAACAAAAAATATTAAAATTACAGGCGATACAGATCAAAAGAAAATTGACCCGATGCCATATATTGTAATTATTATTGATGAGCTTGCTGATATTATGCAAACATATCCTCGAGAACTTGAATCGGCAATTGTGCGCCTTGCACAAATGTCACGAGCCGTCGGTATTCACCTTATACTTTCAACACAAAGACCTTCTGTGAATGTTATTACTGGCCTCATTAAAGCCAATATCCCTGCTCGTATTGCCCTTCAGGTGGCTTCGCAAATCGATTCCCGCACAATTCTTGATATGCCTGGCGCTGAAAAGCTTCTTGGGCAAGGAGATATGCTTTATCTTTCTGCTGAAATGTCACAACCAAGTCGTATTCAATCTGCTTATATTTCTGAAGAAGAAGTGAAAAATGTGGTAAAATACTTAGTAGACCAATACAGAGATGAGGTTTCCTATGAGCTCAATTTAACCCCCGAAACAGCAAGCACTGAAACAAATCCTATGTTTGACGGCTCTGATGTTTCTCTTTCAAGCGACAGAGAATCTTTGGATGATGCAGGCGATGATGATATGTATGAGGAAGCTCGTAAAACTGTGATTGAGGCAGGTAAAGCATCTACTTCATTTTTGCAAAGAAAACTCCGTATTGGATATGCTCGTGCAGCAAGAATGGTGGATATGCTTGAAGAAAGGGGTGTTATAGGCCCCGGTGATGGAGCAAGGCCGAGAGAGGTGCTGGAAAAGCCAACAGATAACCAAATTACTGATAACGGATAACTTCTGTCATTCCCGTGAGGACGGGAATCCAGTCGGTAAAAATTCGAAATTCGAAGCACGAAATCCGAAACAAATCCAAAATATTAAATAATAAATTCAAAACAAATACTTATAAGACTGGATTCCTGCCGGAGTTTATGCTCGCGAAGGCAAGTGCAGGAATGACAAACAAAAAATTAACTTAACAAGAATGACCACAAATTCAAAAACTACAATAAAAGTTTTCTGCTCGATTTTTATCGGAATTATTATTGTGGGCTATTCCCTATTTTCTGCTAGACATATTATAAAAGGTCCAACAATTGTAATAGAAACTCCTCAAAATGGAGAACTTATCAAAGATAATTTTGTGGAAATAAAAGGTAAAAGTCAAAATTTAAATTATATTAGCTTAAATGACAGGCAAATTTTTATTGATGATGCTGGTAATTTTAAAGAAAAACTTATTTTATATGAAGGTGAAAATACTTTGAAATTATACGGCAAAGACAAATTCGGAAGAGAGATAACAAAATATATTCAAGTTGTGGCACCAGACGATGAAGTACCGGTTCTTACACTGAAAGATGTGGGGGCGGAAGTAGCAACAACTACCAATAGTAAAATTTAATAATAATTATAAAATAATCAAAATACGAAGCACGAAATCCGAAATTCGAAACAAATTGACATAAAATAAGGAGTGTGAGTTCAGAAGAGTTTCTGAACGCAAGACTGGAGGCTGTCGAGCCGAGGTGTGGTCAGGAAATTTTTCAGCAGAAAAATATTCTTGATATCGCGACTATATTTTATGTCATCCTCGCGAATGCGGGGATCCAGATCCTGAATTTTCAGACTGGATTCCCGCCTCCGCGGGAATGACAGCTCAGGTTGTTTCGTGCTTCGAATTTCGGATTTCGGATTTAAAATCATATGGCATTCAAAAAAGTAAAAAAGGAAGATAAGGTAGCTGTCGGTGTGACAAGTATTGAAGCAACTCTGCGAGAAATAAAAGCAAAATTCGGAGAAGATTCTATTATGAAACTTGGTGAAGCACCAAAAGTTGATGTTAATGCTATTTCGACAGGTTCTATAGGCCTTGATGCAGCACTCGGCATTGGAGGACTTCCAAGAGGACGAATAGTCGAAATCTTTGGCCCAGAATCTTCAGGAAAAACTACACTTTCACTCCATGTTGTAGCAGAGGCTCAAAAACTTGGCGGTATTTGCGCATATATTGATGCAGAACATGCAATGGATCCAGAGTATTCAAAGAAAATTGGAGTAAAAATAAATGAACTTTTGATTTCACAGCCAGATACCGGCGAGCAGGCGTTAGAAATTGTGGAGTCGCTTGTACGAAGTGGAAAAATGGACGTTATCGTAATCGACTCTGTGGCTGCACTTACACCAAAGGATGAAATTGAAGGAGATATGGGCCAACAACACGTGGGTAAACAAGCTCGCTTAATGTCACAAGCTTTAAGAAAACTCACAGCGATTGTGGCTCGTTCAAAAACAATTGTGATTTTTATTAACCAAATTCGTATGCAAATTGGTGTAATGTTTGGTAATCCGGAAACAACACCGGGAGGTAAGGCCTTGAAATTCTATACATCAGTACGTCTTGATATTCGACGAATTGCTCAAATTAAAAAAGGAGAAGAAATTATGGGAGGGCGTGTTCGTGTGAAAGTTGTAAAAAATAAAGTCGCTGCTCCTTTCAAACAGACAGAATTTGACCTTATGTACAATGAAGGTATTTCAAAAGAAGGAGAAATTATTG
>CAYZZT010000036.1:0-6405 GCA_964483025.1 uncultured Candidatus Saccharibacteria bacterium
ATCAAGGATTGAATTTACTTAAGGTTGTGCTAAAAGAGGACCCCACTTCAAAAATAATGATAAAAAAAGAATTTTCATTAGAAATTGGTGGTAAAAAACTTACCGCCGAATTTAATGACCTTGCCGACCAAACAAATGGTTCGGTAATGATGCGATATGGTGAAACTGTTGTTTTGGTAACTGCTTGCATGGGCAAAAATGAAAAAGACACTGACTTTTTCCCATTAACTGTTGATTTTGAGGAAAAGTTTTATGCTTCAGGAAGAATTTTAGGAAATAAATATCAAAGACGAGAAGGAAAAGCTTCAGATGAAGCAATTCTTTCTGGCCGAATTATTGACCGAACAATTCGTCCTCTTTTTGCTCAACATATTCGTCGAGAAATTCAAGTTGTGGCCACCACTCTTTCAATCGGTGAAGATGATCCGGATGTTTTGGGTCTTATTGGCTCATCCTTAGCGCTTGGTACTTCAGATATTCCCTGGGGTGGACCTGTTTCGGGCGTTCGACTTGCTTCATTTAAAAATCAAGAAGGTTTTACAATAAACCCAATGCTCGGTTTTGAAGAAACTCCTGAATATTTGATGGAGATGTTTGCTTGTGGAAAAGATGGAAATATAAATATGATCGAAGTGGCTTCAAAGGAAATCGGTGAGGATCTTGCGGAAAAAGCTTTAGAAAAAGCAAAAGAAGAAATTGAAAAAATCCAAACTTGGCAAAAAGAAATAATTGCAGGGATTGGAAAAAAGAAAATTGAAATTCCTGCTCCTATATTGCCGGCAGAAGTTCTTTCACTTTTTGCAGAAAAAATCGAACCAAAAATTTATGATGCAGTGTTTACTGGTACGGCTGGCAAAGACGGAATTCATAAAATTGAGGAAGAATGGGTGCTTATGCTTAAAGAAAAAGAAATTGATTCAAAAACAATTAAAACAGCGATGGTGTATATTGAAAACAGAGTTGATGAAATAATTCACAAAGGTGCTATCGAAGAAAACAAAAGGGCTGATGGACGAGGATTTGATGATGTGCGATCTCTTTATGCACAAGCTGGAGGAATTTCAAATATAATTCACGGTGCTGGAATATTTTATCGAGGAGGAACACATATGCTTTCAATGCTAACACTTGGTGGCCCCCAAGATGCTCTTACTGTTGAAGGTGCAGAAAATTCTGTTTCAAAACATTTTATTCACCACTACAACTTTCCACCATATTCAGGAGGTGAGCCGGGAAGAATGGGAGGTACAAATAGAAGAATGATTGGCCATGGCATGCTCGCAGAAAAAGCTTTAAGGGCAATTATTCCAGAAAAATCTGTTTTTCCTTATACTATTCGTTTGGTATCTGAATCAATGGCTTCAAACGGCTCAACATCAATGGCTTCTGTGTGTGCGGGATGTATTGCAATGATGGACGGAGGAGTGCCTATAAAAGCTCCTGTGGCCGGCATAGCGAGTGGCCTTATGATGAAAGATGAAAATACATACAAGGTGCTTACAGATATTCAAGGCCCAGAAGATGAATTTGGTGATATGGATTTTAAAGTGGCTGGTACCAGAGCGGGGATCACAGCAATTCAAATGGATATTAAGGTTGATGGAATTCCAATTCCTATACTTTCTATCGCTTTGCAAAAAGCAAAAGAAGCACGATTTAAAATTCTTGATGTGATGAGTAGTGCATTGGCGCTTCCTCGAGAAAATATTTCACCGAATGCTCCAAAAATTGTTACAATCATTATAAATAAAGAATTGATTGGTGCTGTCATTGGTCCCGGTGGAAAAGTAATTAAAGAAATTCAAGAAAAGACTGGTGCAGAATTAAATATTGAACAAGATGGAACTGTTTACATCACAGGAAAAAATGGAAGTGCTGATTTGGCGCGAGAAATGGTGTATAATTTGACCAGAGAATTTAAAGCTGGAGAAAAATTTACCGGAAAAGTAACTCGACTTATGGATTTTGGTGCGTTTGTGGAGTTTGCTCCAAATTCTGAAGGTATGGTACATATTTCCGAAATTGCTCCCTTCCGAGTGAATAGAGTTTCTGACGTGTTGAAGGAAGGAATGGAAGTTCCTGTTATAATAAAAGAGATTGATGAAAAGAAGAGAATTAATTTATCAATAAAATCTGCGGATCCAAGCTTTATTAAAAACCCATATTCAAATGGAACCACAACAACAAACGGGGAACAGCCAAAATAATAATAGTGATAGTCAAATAAAAATTACTCCCACAAGAAGTGGGGTAGTTAAGCCTGTGGAAGATTTGATTTCTAAAAAAGTTTTTATGCCAGTAGAGGAGGAAATTATTCCCCATACACAAAAACCTGAAGAGAAGATAGATATTCATCCAGATCACGGAGTAGATATTCCCATTACTCCAATTTCTACAGAAAAAATAATACCGACCCAAACACAGGATAATATTCCTGTATCACAAAAAATAGCGGAGAGAATGGGGCTTAAATTAAGTGGTATAGAAGATATTAATACTGCAGAAAAAGTGGAAGAAGAAAAAATAATTCCGAAACAAGAAGAAAAGATAGCCCCTACATCAGATATAAAAACAGATATTCCCATCTCACAACAAATTGCTGAAAAAATTGCTCTTAATCCAAACACAGGGATGGGCATTTCTTCTGAACAAAATCAAGAGCAAAAACACGAAGAAAAAATATCTTTTCGCCCGGAAAATAATATAAAAATAAGTCAAATTCATACTTATGCTGATGATATAAAAAATACTGTGAAGGATGAAGGTGTGTCAATGGTAAAGATTGCTATGGCAGAGGCAAAAAAACAGGAATTAGAAAAAGAAAATGAAGAAGAAGTGAGTCCAACTTCAAAAAAAAATATAAGTATTATTCTTATAAGTCTTTTGGTCTTAATTGTAGGTATTGCGAGTATTGCTGGTGCTTGGTATTTTTTTGGAATGAAAAAAGGAAGAGATTCGTCATCGACTTTGTCACATAGGCAATCCATAATTCCTTATGATGAAGAATTTGTTGTTACTTTAGATGCAAATGAACGGAAAAAATTAATTACTGGAATTGAGTCTGCAAAAAAGTTTGTTTATGATAAAAATACTGCAATAGTTTATATTCCAGTTTTCGAGTCTTTTGGCACAACAACTAATCCTATTAATTCAAAAACATTTTTTTCTCTTTTGGAGACACGTGTGCCGGCATCTTTAGTGCGTACCTTTGGTGAAATTTTTATGTTTGGTTTTAATGAGAGTGAAAATCAAAGTAATCCTTTTATTATTTTTACAGCAGATTCATTTAGTCAAATTTATGCAGGAATGCTTGAGTGGGAACCGGCTATGGCCGATGATATTGGAGATTTATTTTTTATAAAAGAAGATCTTTTGGATCCTGTGCCTAGCCCAATTGTAAATACAGCTTCAACAACCCCACAAACTTTTGCAAAGCAAAACTTAGAGGGGCAAGCAAAAGCAACAACAACCTCGACCTCTCTGGTTATATCAGCGACAACATCCTCTACAACACTTAAAAATGCAAGTACTTCAGTTTCCACAACAAGTACATCATCTGTTGTGGTGGAAGAACAAAAAATATTTAAGTCTAGATATATTATTGCAAATTCTTTAAAATTTAAAGATGAAGTTTTAAATAATAGAGATTTGAGGGTGCTCAGAACAACTTCAGGTAAAGTTTTGATGTATTACACATTTATTAATGATAAGATTTTGCTTATTGCAAAAGATTTTAAGACATTGGATGAGGTTGTGAAAAGGCTTGCCACAAGTCAATTTAAACAATAGAATTAGCTTACAACTGTCATTCCTGCCCCCGCATTGTCATTCCCGTGAAGACGGGAATCCAGTCTGAAAAATCTGAATTTACATGGATTCTCGCATTCGCAAGAATGACAGAGGAGGATATTGATTAATTATTAAATAAATTAAAACGCAATGAAAGATATAAAAAATTACAAAGAAATATTAGAAAAGCAGAAGGCCCAATTAGAGGTAGACCTTTCTGGGGTGGGACGCAGGGACCCAAAAAACCCAAGTGATTGGGAGGCTACAGTGACAGACTTGGATGTTTTACCAGCAGATGAAAATGACGTTGCGGATATGTTTGAAGAGCTTGAGGGGAATAAAGCTTTAATAAATACTTTAGAAGCACAGCTTCGTGAAGTAGAGGGGGCTTTAGCAAAAATTGATACAGATAAATTTGGTGTTTGTGAAGTTTGTGGAAAAGAAATTGAAGAAGACCGAATGGAGGCAAACCCTTCCGCAAAGACTTGCAAGGAGCACCTGGGGTAGGAATGGAACATGGAACACAAAACATATAACATTAATAAATTAAATAATTAAAATTATGTCAATGGAAAATAGTGGAGTGCCAATTAGATTAGAAAAGAAGAGTAACATAGAAGTTCTTCGAGAGGAAATCTATAAAGTCCGAAATGGATTACGTGTGTTGGGTGCTATCGGTGCGGCCATGATCGCGGTAATGGCATTGAATTCTCAACCTCGGGAAAAACCTACCGGTGTATCCGGAGATGCAGACTGGGGGAATGATAAAACAGAGGAGGTAAAGAGTGAGTCGTGGTCACACACAACACCTGAAACGACAAGTGAAATATTGGATATGTTGGATAAAAAACTTGTACTTGGCGATGTAAGTGAAGAACAGATGGAAAGATTAAATGAAATACTTAAAGAGAATGAGGAGTATCATCAATACCTAAAGGATTTAAATACAAATCCCGATGGTGGAACAATAGAAACAGGAGGGCCGGTTATCGGATCAGAGCAGACAGACAAAGAATTAAATAAAAATAAATAAAAAAACAAATCCACCGCGCTCATAGCGCGGTGGTTTTGTCATTTTATTTTGACATGTGTGATATAATAAATTTATGTTTGAAAAATATCTTGAAGATTTAGGTTTATCAGAGAAGGAAGCAAAGGTGTATTTGTCGCTTTTGGAAGTAGACAATGATTCCGTACTTGATTTGGCTGAGAAAACTAAAATAAATCGCACAACAATTTATCCAGTTCTTGAATCTCTTTCAAAGAAGGGACTTATTTCTGAAGTTAAAGTTGATAAGAAGGTTCGCTTCCAAGCCGAACCACCGGAGAGACTTGAGACATATGTGGAAAGGCAGAAAATTGTACTAGAAGAGCATGCGAAGCGCCTTAAAGATGTTATTCCTCAACTAAAAAGTGTACAGAGAGAGACAGGGGAGCGACCCGTAGTTAAGCTTTATGATGGAAAAGAGGGTATTATTAGCTCTTTAGAAGATTTTTTTGAAACAAAGGATAAAGGAGGAGAAGCATATTTTTTGTACTCAAGAGATCTTATTGATGATTTAGTGCCTGAAGAACAGAGAAAAAAATATAAAAACATAAGAGTTTCAAAAAATATAAGGTCTAAGACAATATATTCATATTCAAAAGGGGATATTGCAGAAGATAATACCGCAGACCGAATTAGAGTAGATGGGAATAAGTATCCATTTCTTTGTGATATCGTTGTTTATGAGGATAGAGTCAAAATAACAACTCTTTTGAAATCCAACACCGCAATCACAATAAAAAGCCATGATTTAGCCGAAACAATGAAGAGTATGCTTAAATTAATTAGAGATTCGCTGGAGAAATAAAATTATATTTAGAATTTAAAAAGAATTCAGGGGAGTGATCAACGATTGTCGATCACTCCCCTGTTTTTGTTTAACAAGTTAATTTCCGAATATCAATTTCAGGTTCGGATGAACTTGAAAATGCGTGAAAAACTCGCTTGCCCATTTTGTTTAATCTGCGTCACCCATGGTGTACTCCTTTCCTTTGAATGCAATTGAGGTTCGACTTCTAGCTCGACTCCGTGACCACCGCCTGGCACCTATGAGGTGCGCCAGGCGGGAGTCCGAAGGGGTGGGTTAGCAGTCGCCCATAGTTACCTCCTTTGCAAAGGGTCGTTTGAACTGCTGGCTTTGGGGCCAGAATTACAGTCAAACTCTACCAGAGAGTATAGCATAGTCGGGTTTTTCTGTCAAGCGATTTAAACATTTAATATTTTTTTGCAAAAGTAACTATATTTTTGATAGATAATAGTGACAAAAAATAAAAACACAAAATGTAATATTTTGTGTATTTTGTAAATAGTAAATAAGGTTCTGTTATAACTCATTTACTTTTCTGTGTCAATAATATGGCTATAAATAAGGGCTATATGGATTTTATAAATATGAAATGTCAAAAGTACTTGACAAAAATATAAAAAAGACTATAATACAACACAGATAAATAGACATAGGAAATCTAGTACAAAAATGAGTTGAGTCTAGGCCGTAAACCAGGATCAACAAGTTCAGACTAAATTCCAATCTGTTCTTCAAAACCAACAAACCAACCCCAACACCCCAA
>CAYZZT010000037.1:0-5998 GCA_964483025.1 uncultured Candidatus Saccharibacteria bacterium
TGACCACACCTCACTCACCTTTGTTCGCTCCGGTCTTGAGCTCGGAAACTCTTCCGAGCTCACTGCGTAAGTCTGCGAGGACGTACTCGTCCTAGGTTAGGATTTCTACTCCCTCTTTTGTGATAGCTACAGTGTGTTCGAAATGGGCACTTCGCTTTCCATCTTTTGTTAGGTATGTCCACTTGTCGCTTGCGATTTTCGTTTGCCCCGTCCCTTCATTAAACATAGGCTCAATAGCGATAACAAGCCCCGGCACTATTTCTGGCCCCTCACCTTTATTACCTTCATTTGGAACATAGGGATCTTCGTGAATAGCAAAACCAACACCATGCCCACAAAGACCTTCTGCAATTCCATATTTATTTTTATGTGCCACTTTTGCAATCGCATGCCCGATGTCGCCAATATGTCCACCAATTTTAATTGCTTTTATACCAGCATCGAGTGACTGCTTTGTGTATTTCAAAAGTTTTTTTGCATCCTCATCGATTTTCCCCACAGGTATTGTAATAGCAGAATCAACAATAAGTCCATTATGAATAATGCCCATATCTAGGGAAACAATATCTCCTTCTTTCAAAACTTTTTTTGATTCATTGGGAATGCCGTGAACAATTTCATCATTTACAGAAATACAAGCACTAGCAGGATATGCTCTACTTGCTCCAAATGGTTTATAGTTTAAAAAAGCTGGCTTGTCACCAAAATTTGTTGTGAGTTTATACGCTAAATCATCTAATTCTTTTGTCGTTACACCTGGCTTTGTAGCTTTCTTTAATTCTTTCAGCACAAAAGCCAGGTGCTTGCCACCCTCTCGTAAAATTTCTATGTCTTTTTCACTTTTTAATCGAATCAATTTTTTTAATAGCTATTAGGCGCTAGGCGCTAGGCTCTAGCTAAATAAATTCAAAATGAATTATGCATCTAGAACATTTACAACAATTACAACATAATCTTCTGCATTATTTCTTCGTGTGTCTCTTCTATACTCTGCTCGCTATTTATATGAATATATTTATACCGTGTACTATTTATGTAAAAATCAATAACGGGTATTACTTCATTATCAAACCACTCCAAGCGTTTTTCTACATCCTCCGGATCTTTATCATCAAATCTTCCTCTCTCTCCAAGCCTTTTCTTTGATTCCTCTCTTGTAATATCAAGATGAATAACATAAATATCTTTGAATCTATAAAAATCAAAAGCAGTTTCTAGAATATGAGCTTCGCGAAGTTTTCTTGGCGTTCCATCTAAAATCAAATTATCTTCTTTTTTTAAATTCTCTACTATCAAGTTTGACCAAGCCCAAACAGCCAAAAATTCTGGCTGAAGTATTCCTTCATCCATTGCTTCTTTTGAAAGCCTACTTGAATAAGTTTCTTCGCTAATAAAATCTCTAAATTTTTTACCAGATTCTAAATAACAAAAAGACTGATCGGGCTTATCCTCCTTAAACTTCTCCGAAAAAAGCTTTACCTGCGTACCCTTTCCACAGCCAGAGCGCCCTATAAATATAAATGCTTTTGGATTGTTTGTTTCGGTCATTACATAGCATTTTAGCTGATTTCTACGATAAATGCTAGCGGGCATTTATCGTAGAGAATTAAGAATTATGAATTAAGAATTAGGAATGAATACAAAAAAGTGCACCATAGGTGCACTTTTTTGTATTGTATTTAGGGTCTTGAATCTATTCTTAATTCCTAATTCATAATTCTTAATTCTACCTTTTAGTACTCCCTCATCGTCAACTGCGCCTCCACCTTTTTAATAAGGTCAATAACCACAGAAACAACAATCAAAAGTGCTGTACCGCCGATTGTGAGCGCAGCAAAGCCTGTTACAGCTCGCAAGATAAGTGGTAAAACAGCTATCACACCTAAGAAAAGCGCACCCACCAAAGTAATTCGAGTAATAATATTTCCAAGATATTCTGAAGTAGGAGTCCCTGGGCGTACACCCGGAATAAATGCACCATTTTTCTGTAAGTTTGTTGCAATTGAATCTGGTTCGAATGTTACAGCTGTATAGAAATATGTGAAAATAAATACAAAGAAGAAATATAGCACACCGTAAACTAATTGATTTTGAAGTACCCCCATCACCCAAGTCGCTCCACCTGAAATTATTGCATTACCTGAAGTTGCAAGAAATTGTGCAATCATTTGTGGGAAAATAAGAATTGAAAGTGCAAAAATAATTGGGATTACACCTGCTTGATTAATTCGAAGTGGTAAGTATGTAGAAACCCCCCCATATACTTTATTTCCCCTCACTCTTTTTGCATAAGTAACAGGCACTGGTCTTTCGGCTTCTGTAATAAATACAACTCCACCAATAACAGCAAGTGCGCAGGCAGTAAAGGCGAGAATTAAAGGAATTTGTGAAGCATTAAAGTTTAATATTATTTCACTCATAGCGCTTGGGATTCGAGCCACAATTCCAGAGAAAATAATTAAAGAAACTCCATTTCCAATACCAAATTCGGTAATAAGCTCACCAAGCCACATAAGCAGAACTGAACCAGCAGTTACAATCAAAACATTCAAGCCAAGCTCAAACGAAGTCATCGCATCTAATACGCCCTGATTTTTAAGTAGAAGTATAAAACCGACAGCTTGAAGTATTGCAAGAGGAACAGTAAGCATTCTTGAATATTGTGAAAATTTCTTTCGTCCTGCCTCGCCTTCTTCATGATAAAGCGCCTTTAGTTTGGGCGACATCATTGTCAAAAGTTGCATAATGATAGAGCCTGTAATATAAGGCCCCACACCAAGCATCACAATTGAAAGACTAGAAAGTCCTCCTCCGGAAAAAACATCTAGGAGTCCAAAAAATTGATTATTTGAAAGGAATTGTTCAAGCTTTAAGGTGTCTACACCCGGAATTGGAATTGCTGCAAATGCTCGAAAAATAATAAGTGCAACAATGACAAAAATAAACTTTGAACGAAGATTTTTGTCTTTTACAATTATTCCTATTTTTCGTAAAAATGCTGTCATAGCTTTTTAAGCTGTTACCGTACCTCCCACTTTTTCTATACTTGCTTTTGCAGTGGCAGACACTTCACAGCCAGTTACATTAATTTTTTTTGTAATTTCCCCTCGTCCAAGAATTTTAACTTTTGGGGTCTTGCCTTTCATAATTGTGATAATACCTTTTTGTATAAGAGTTTTTGGTGTTACTTTTTCACCATTTTCAAATGATGCAACAATAATAGAAAGAGGAATAGTAATGGGTTTTGTTTGAATTGTTTTATTACTATTTTTCCCTCGTCCTCGCAACTTTGGCATTCGCTTAATAACATCTCGAAATTCTGGGCGAATTTTGTGCCCAGCACGAGCCTTCTGGCCTTTTGTTCCTCGGCCTGCTGTCTTCCCTCTTTTGCCACCACGTGCAACTTGAGTGCTTGTTATTCGTTTTGTTTTTGATTTTATTGTATGAAATTGCATAATAGTTTATTAATCCTAATATCTCGACACTAATTTCTGTGCTCTGTCATTCCGGCGAAGGCCGGAATCCAGTCTCGCATGCGCATTGCCATACTTTTTCAGACTGGATTCCGGACCAAGTCCGGAATGACAGGGAGAGTGTCATGTTATTCTTCCTTTTTTACCTCTTTTACAACCTTAACTTTTGGAGTCTTTAACATTTCAATTGCCTTAAGTGTTGCCTGAGCAATATTTAATTTATTCTTGCTTGGAGAAATAACTTTTGCATTCACATCTTTAATCCCAGCAAGTTCCAAAACATCTCTCATGGCAGACCCTGCAATAATACCACGTCCCGGAGCTGGCTTAAGCATTACGCGAGCACTTGAATATTTACAAGATACTTCGTGAGGAATTGAAAAATCCTTAGTTCCTCGAACGTGAATTAAATTTTTCTTTGCATCCCGAACTGCTTTATCAATAGCAAGTGATGTGTCTCCAGCTTTACCTGTGCCTACACCCACAGATCCTTTTCTATTTCCAATTACTATCGCTACTGAAAAATTAAACCGGCGGCCTCCTGATGCAACACGAGTCACTCGGCGAATATTTAAAATCTTTTGGTCATATTCTGACTTTACTCGAGGCTCTCTCTTTGGGCCACCCGGTCGTCGATTCTTTTTGAAATCACGTTTTGGTGCTGTCATTGATGTTTCTTGTTTTTCTACCGTTGCAGAATCGAAGCTATCAAAAACTACAGGGGCAACTACCTCTTTTATATCTTCTTCTTTTTTTACTATTTTATCTGTCATAAATTTAGAAAGTTAAGCCTCCGAGACGAGCAGAATCTGCTAGAGCTTGGATTTTACCTGTATAAATAAAACCACCTCTATCAAATACCACTTTTGAAATACCTACCTTTTTTGCATTAACGGCAATTTCTTTTCCTACTTCCTTTGATGCATCCATCATTGTTCCTTTTGATTTAATTGAAGAAGCTGATGCTAAAGTTGTACCTGTCGTATCATCAATAATCTGAGCATAAATATATTTATTTGATTTATAAACAGCCAAGCGAGGCATTTCAGGTGTACCAGAAATCTTTGCTCGAATACGAGTATGTCGAGTTTCTCTTTTGATTGTTTTTTTGTTTGTTCGTGAGTTTTTCATAAGACTTTATACTGTTTTCTTACCTTGCTTACGCCGAATATATTCACCAGCATAGTGAATTCCTTTCCCTTTGTAAGGTTCTGGCTTCTTATAATCGCGAACTGTCGCTGCAAACTGACCTACTTTGTCTTTATTAAGACCAGAGATAGTCATTGTTAATTTTTCAGTTACAACTTGAATTCCTTCTGGAATAGTAACAATTACAGGATGTGAAAAGCCGAGAGCCATCACAATCTTACCATCTTTTACTTCCCATTTAAAACCGACACCTTCGACTTCAAGTTTTTTTGTAAATCCTACTGTTACGCCTTCGAGCATATTGCGCAAGTGTGCAGCATATGTTCCCCAAAGTGCAAGGGATTCAATCTCTTCTTTCTTAACAATGAAATGAGCTTCACTGTCTTTGATTTCAACAATGACTCGAGGATCCATAGTTATAGAGAGTGCGCCTTTTGGGCCTTTCACGGAAAGTGTGCCTTCTGTGAAGGTAACTTCTACACCTTGTGGTATGTTTGTTGGTTTTTTTGCTAGTCTTGACATAGTTGTAGGTTACCAAATATTAAATAGGGCTTCGCCACCGAGCTTTTGAGCTCTTGCGTCTTTGCCTGTCATCACACCTTTTGGAGTTGTGATTATGAGTAAGCCATATCCATTTTTAACTGGAACTATTTCTTTCGCCTTTAGATACACACGTCGTGAAAAGTGAGAAACTCGCTTTACATTCGTGATAACTGGCTTTTTGTTAACATAGAGAAGTTCAACTTCAATTGTTTTCTTGACGTCGCTCTTCCCATCTTCTTTCACTTTACCTACATAACCTTCTTTTTCAAGAAGTTTTAATATCTCTAATTTCATTTTAGAAAACGTAATAGTTGCGGTCGGAAGACCTGCGATATTTGAGTTCTTAAGATGAATAATGAGGTTTGAAATTGAATCTGTTACCATGATGATTTTTTGATGCCCGGAATCAGGCCATTATTGGCCATTTCCCTAAAGCAAACGCGACACAGCCCGAAGTCCCGCATATAAGCTCGTTTTCGACCACAACGAACACAGCGTCTCACGATACGAGAGCTGAATTTCGGCTTTCGGGTAGCACGTACTATTACTGATGTTTTTGCCATAATTTGCTGTTAAAGACTAATTAAAATAGCTCCAATGAGCTCGAGCAATACTAGCAAAAAATAAAGGGTTTGTCAAAGGAAAATGCTTGACATGTAATCAGTATGGTATATAATATAAATACAAATGCCTTCGGGCCCGCCCTTCGCAAGAAGGGAGAAGAAATACAACAGAGACTTTCCCGTAGGGAAAGTCTCTGTTTGTATTCTCGAATTTTCTACTCACTACCCACTACCAACTACTCACTAATTTATATCATCTTACTTCCCCTA
>CAYZZT010000038.1:0-5731 GCA_964483025.1 uncultured Candidatus Saccharibacteria bacterium
TGACACGAATAAACTGCAACGAATTACACGAATGGAATACCAGACATCCTCTATGTCATCCTTGCGAATGCGAGGATCCATTTAACAAATTCATAGATTTACATGGATTCCCGATCAGGTCGGGAATGACAATGCATGGATTCAGAATTCCATTCGTGTCATTCGCATTTATTCGTGTATTAGTGTCGTGGACTGACCACAACCACAAACTCCCCCCTGGTCTTCTCAGGAGTATCTTCAAATATTTTTAAAAGTTCTTCTGCCGTTCCAACAAGTGTCTCCTCAAATATTTTTGTAATCTCGCGAGCAATAACAACTTTTCTATCTGGCATAAATTTTTTCAAAGATTCAAGTGTTTTTAAAATTCTATGTGTCGATTCATAAAACACCATTGCTCTTTCTGATTCAAGTATTTCCTTAAACAAAGTTTCTCTCCCCTTCTTATGTGGAAGAAATCCAAGAAAAGTAAAATCCTGTACTGGCACACCAGCAATAGAAAGTGCAGATGTAAGTGCACTCGCTCCTGGCACCGCCACAATTTTAGGAGCTTCATAATTTTCGGGGAGGTCAGACCTCCGGAAAAATTCGCGGATTTTTGAAATAAGAAGAGAGCCGGGATCTGAAACAGCAGGAGTGCCTGCATCAGAAACAAGGGCTAGATTTTTACCTTCATTAAGTAGTTCTATAATATAATCAACTTTCTGGAGAGTGCTGTGCGCATGATAACTCAAAGTCTTCGTGTGAATATCATAATGATTCAAAAGTTTTTTTGTAACACGTGTATCTTCACAAAGAATAACATCCGCTTCTTTAAGTATACGAAGTGCTCGAAGAGTAATATCTTCTAAATTCCCTATTGGTGTTCCAACGACATATAAGGTTGACATGTGAACACATTACCTTATGTAGGCTATTTTGTAAATTTATTTAATACAAAGTAGGGCTTTTGCGTAGCAAAAGCCCTACTTTGTGAATTCCATTTCTTAATTTTTCTTTGCATGTCCCAGCTTATTGCCATTGTCTGGGGTTAATTTTTAATTAAATTTTCCCCCACCTCATAAATATTCCCAGCACCCATTGTTACAAAAACATCTCCTTTTGCTAAAGTTTCGCCTGCATACGCTGTTAAATCAGAAAGTGAATTAAATGTCTGCACATCTTCCGAATGCTTAATCATTTCATCAGCTAAAATTTGTGAAGAAATTGTACCATCATCTTTTTCGCGTGCAGCATAAATCGGCGCAAGTAATATTTTATCAGCATTTATAAAAGCTCCAGCAAATTCTTTTATATGATCTTTTGTACGAGAATATAAGTGTGGTTGAAACGCAACAATTATTTTTTCTATTGGATATTTTTTACGAAGGGCATCTAATGTTGCCTTTATTTCTGTTGGATGATGAGCATAATCATCATAAACAATTGCTCCAGATTTTGTTTCCCCTTTTAATTCTTGCCTTCTCCATGTGCCTTTAAAATTTCTCAATGATTCAATTGATTTTTGGGGAGAAATTCCAAGGGCATGCGCAACAGCTAAAGCTGCACCAGCATTTGATTTGTTGTGTACACCAAAAGCCTCAATTTCAAAATTCATATCTCTATAAGAAGAATAGTCTATAAGTTTTGCATTTATATCTGAAACAACAGGCTGTACATTTTCATTCAAAACGTCAGCAATCAAATAATCTTCATGACCTAATTTTTCAGAAAACTCAGTAAAAGCGGACTGTATATCTTCTAAATCTTTAAAATAATCTAAATGATCCTCGTCTATGTTTGTTATAACAATCATTTTTGGGTGAATATTTAAAAATGATCTTCGATACTCACAAGCCTCAACAACAAGATACGGACCTTTTCCAGCAATAAAATTACTGTGTTCCTCTTTCAGCATTGAACCCACTATGACCGTAGGGTCTAAATCATTATCTTTTAAAATTTTTGCAATCATTGCTGTAGTGGTGGTCTTTCCATGAGTACCAGAAACCGCAATTGTATATTTATCTTTCGAAACAATTCCTAGCATTTCTGGATATGAAATTACTTGTACATTTAATTCGTAAGCTTTAATAACTTCGGGGTTTTCATCTGGCACCGCAATAGTACGAACAACCAAATCAATATCATCTGTAATATTTGATGCACTGTGTCCTTCATAGACCTGTACACCCATATTCTCAAGCTCAGTCGTGACAGGAGAAAGAAAAGAATCTGACCCGCTTATCTTTTTACCTTCCAAAGAAAGCATACGAGCAATAGCGGAGACACCAATGCCTCCTATGCCAATGAAGTACACCTTTTTTAATTTTTCTAGTTTTATGTTATGCATTAATATTCATTAAATCAAAAGTCAAAAGTGACAGAAATCAACGAACGAAGTGACTATGATTTCTGTCATCCTCGCGAATGCGGGGATCCAAGTCTAATGAATTCAAATCCTGGATCCCCGATAGCTCTCCTTTCAGTCAAGCTTCGAGGATGACATAAAATATTGTCGCTTCGCTCTGTATTTTATGTCAATTTTTAATTTTTCTTTTTTAATTTTTAATTTATATTGTTTCCACCAACATCATGTTCGTATTAACGCCTTTACCAAAAGGGGAAGTCGAAGCAATAACAATCTTATCGCCAACTTCCACAAGATTTTCGTCGTGAAGAAATTGCTTAACAACTTTTATGGCATCACTTAAATGTTCAAATTTTGAAACCATAATAGGGTATGCACCAAAAGATAAAAGAACTTGTCTAAAAGTTACTTCATTTGGAGTAAAAACTAAAATTGGTTGTGTTGGCTTAAATCTCGAAATCAATCGGGCAATATTACCTGATCTAGTTAAACACACAATATATTTTGCACTAATTTCATTTGCTGTTTTTACAACAGAAACAGCTACTGATTCACCAACCAGCTTCAAGTCTTCGTCTGGCACATTTTGTAAAAGTTCATGGCTTTCAATTGTACCTTCAACACTTAATGCGACTTTGGTCATTTCTAAAACAGATTCAGTTGGATAGTCGCCAAGAGCAGTTTCTTCCGAAAGCATAACAGCATCTGTTCCATCAAGAATTGCATTTGCAACATCAGATACCTCAGCTCTCGTTGGTACTGGGCTTTTCAGCATAGATTCCAACATTTGTGTTGCAGTAATAACAGGCTTCCCTTTCTCATTACATTTTTTAATAATCATTTTTTGAAGTGCAGGAACTTTTTCTGCCTCCACCTCAATTGCTAAGTCTCCTCGCGCCACCATTACGCCGTCAGAAAGTGTAATTATTTCATCAATATTTTTTAAAGCTTGAGGGGTCTCAATTTTTGCAATAATTTTTGCCTCTGATTTTGCATTATTTAATGTTTCTCTTAATTCTATAATATCTTTTGGTGAACGAACAAATGAAAGCGCAACAAAATCAACTTTGTTTTCTATACCAAATTCAAGATCTTTTTTATCTTTTTCTGTAAGCGCAGAAACTGAAAGATCTGCATTAGGAATATTTACACCCTGCAAACTTTGAATCTTTCCACCGAGAAGTACTTTACAAACTACATCATTCCCATTTATTTCTATTACTTGAAGTTTTTCTTGTCCATCATGAAGATATATTGTGTTGCCTTTTGAAACTTCCTTTGCAAAATCCTTATAATTTACAGACACACGATTTTCATCTCCAACAATTTCATCTGTAGTAATTATAAATTTGGAATCTTGTTTTAAAACAATAGTTTCCTCTTTAAATGATCCAATGCGAATCTTTGGGCCTCCAAGATCTTGAAGTATTGCACATTTAATCCCGGTCTCTTTTGATGCCTCTGCAAGATTTTTGATTCGATTTCCATGCTCAACAAAATCACCATGAGAAAAATTTAAACGTATCACATTCATACCAGCTTTTAGCAATTTAGCCATTGCTTCTTTGGACTCTGTTTTTGGACCGATAGTACAGACAATTTTTGTTTTTTTTGTTGGGATCATTAAGTATGAAAATAATTTTTAATTTTAGATCATATCATTGTTAATCATGAAATGTTTTTCTGTCATTCCCGCGGAGGCGGGAATCCAGTCTGAAAATTCGGACTTGGATCCCCGGGATTACCCGAGGATGACAATTCAAGAGATTATACAATTTATATTCTATTAGCTCACATAATACACGAAATATCTTAAAAAAACTATTTATTCAATCCCGGATAGGATTCGAATATCCGCCCCCACCGCGTTTAACCTCTCAGCAATCTCTTCGTATCCACGCTTAATTGAATACACATTTCGAAGTACAGACTTCCCTTCCGCAGCGAGCATCGCAATCATAATAATTACAGCAGGGCGAAGAGCGGGCGGGCAAACAACTTGAGCAGGTTTTAATTTAGTTGGACCAGCTACAAAAACACGATGAGGATCGGCAAGAGTCACCTGCGCCCCCAGTCTATTTAATTCTGTAAAATATACGGCTCTGTTTTCCCACATCCAATCGTGAATTAAAGTCGTACCTTCTGCCTGAGTCATAATTGGGACAAAGAAAGGAAGGTTGTCGGTGTTGATCCCCGGATACGGCTGAGCGTGAAGTTTGTCATGAGGTGCTTTCAATTTTGAAGGATAAACAGTAATATCTACCAACTTTGTTCGTCCATTTTCAGCTAAATATATTTTTGATTTATCATATTTAAGACCCATCTTTTCAAGTTTCAAAATTTCAAGAGCAAGAAAATCTATTGGGCAACGCTTTACAGTTAAAGTTGAGCCAGTCGTAATTCCGGCCGAAAGAAACATCATCGATTCAATTGGGTCTTCACTATTTGTATATTCCACCGGCGTGTTAATTTCTCCCACCCCATGGATTATTAAATTTGTTGTACCAATACCTTCAATTTTTACACCAAGTTTTTCTAAGAAAAAACAAACGTCTTGAACTTGATAGTTTGGTGGTGCAAATTGAATTGTTGTTATACCTTTTACACCAGAGGCTGCAATGATAATATTTTCTGTCGCTGTATCACTAGATTCATACATCACAATATCCGCACCTTTTAATTTTTTATGAGTAATTAAATAATGATCAGATTTTGAAGAAATTTTTATACCAAAATTTTCAAGTCCGTATTTATGAGCTGTAATTGTTCTATCGCCCATTTTACATCCCCCAGCATGTGGGAGTTTGAAGCTTGGAAGATGATGCACTAAAGAACCAATCATCATTAAAGCCGAACGAATTCGCCCCGCAGAAGCATTATCTAGCTTTTCCATTGTGAAAATTTTTGGTGGATTTATCTCAACAGAATTTTTATCAATCCAACGGACAGATACTCCGATACTTTCCATAATTTCTATCAAACGATAAACTTCCTCAATTTTAGGTATTCCATGAAGAATTGTTTTTCCTTTATTTATTAGCGAGGCGCATAAAAGTCCCATCGCCCCATTTTTTGAAGAATTAGTCACCACAGCACCGTGAAGTTTTTTTCCTCCTTGAATTTCAAAATCAATTGAAGGCGAAAGTGAAATAATTTTTCGGCCAAGTGCCCGACTTATCTTTTCAATTTCACCCGTCGTAAAATTTTGTTTTCCAGCTTCCATACGAGCGACAGCACTTTGAGAGGTGTTCAGAAGTTTTGCAAAATCGTCTTGCGTCATTCCACGCTCTTCACGAAGAGTTTTTATAAAGAAACCGATGTGTCCTGCAGTGTTTTCCATATCCATAATATATCACATGTGATATATTATGGATATGGAATATT
>CAYZZT010000039.1:0-5668 GCA_964483025.1 uncultured Candidatus Saccharibacteria bacterium
TCCTTACCCCTTCCGTTCTGCCATTTTCTGTATTCGGAAGCTAGAGCTGGTGAAGTCTTACTAGGGTTAAATTATATCATAAAAATTTTTTAAAATTATAAAACTAAAGGTTCCTGACACCTTTTCCCGTTCCACCTGTGCATGCCCCGACTCTGATCTGGGCAGACCGTTTTGAAATATACAACAAGCCTCGACTAGCAATAGTCGAGGCTTTTATTCATTCCTACTTCTTTCTAAAAAAATTAACGGTAACAGTATTTTCAAGAGTTAATTGATCTGTAGAATTATATGCATAGATAATTGACGATGTAGAGTTTGTAAGCATTTTTATAAAATCAGCTTCCTGCGAGCCTTCACAATACATAAGAGTGGAAGCAAGTGGACCAAAAGTTATTTTTCCTTCTCCAAATTCATAAGTACCGCCAAAGCCATTACAATCTGTCTTTCCACTAACTTTCCCATCGGCTGTAAAAGTAAGAGTGAAATCACCATACCTTTTTGGCTTAACAATTCCTTCGCTCGCTGCTTCTGGCCCGGTACCGTTAAAAGTCTGGTCCCAAACCCACACCCCAGAAGTCAAAAGTTTTCTTTGCTTTTCCTCTATCACAACATCGGTCTTTCTTCCAGAAAAAATCACTTTGTCATTTTTGTAAATATTTAAATCCGGAGCTTTTTCCCAGAGTACTAGCCCGAGCTCTTTATTCTCATACCTTGCACCCGAAGCAGATACTGCGAGCTCAAACATTATCCTCTCAGTCGAAGTCCCAAGCCGATCTAGAGATGCATTCCTTCCAAAATATGTCACATCCGCCTCCTCATCCTTTGCGGAAATATATGAAGCTTGCACACTCGTAATTTTATCCCCGGTCGTAATACTTACATTTTCTACATCAACTCCATCTTGCTCTGGTTGAAATTGAGGCATCATCCTAAATGCATACACCAACACCCCAGCGATTATCACTAGCAATATCAACACAATAATTTTTGCATTTTTTGTCATATATTCATTATAACATCACTTCCCAAGAGCTAAGCTCTTATCGAATAACATCAATTCTATTTTGCATTAAATACATAAATTTTATTTATTAATTAAAATACCTCTTCATGTCGCGAAGCACGACAGGTACAGCTTTAATTTTATCTTTTTTTATTTCAAAACCAAAAGCATTCGAAATATCCTTAAACACCTCGGCAATCTTCAAGTCATCCGTAATAAGTACATTTGGTAAAATATTATGTTTTTCCACAACTTCCAAAAACATACCCTTCAAACTCTCGGCGTCATCAGAAGAAATAATTCGCATTGCAAAAATAAAATATGAATCTTGGTGAACTATTAAATTAAGAGATAGGTTTGAATTACCAAAGGCCGGATCAACAGGCTGACAAAATTCCCACGTCCCAATCCTTGGGAATTTCTTTTTTGCCAATCTTATAGTTTCAGATGATAAGTTTTTATGATAAAAAGGGGAAACTATTTTATCTTCGTGTTCATTATTATCTTCCAAGCTTTCACCACAATCAATTCCAACCTGCTTATTATATTCTCTTAATCTATCTCTTGGATCATCAAAAATAACTTCTTCGATATCAAATTCCGTCGGATCAAATTCTGAAGCATTCTCCAAACATAGCCATTCGAGCATTTCTTTGTGTTCCTCATGTTTTGGATTCTTCATAATTTCTTGTAAATTTTCATAGCCACCAACACCACCACAGTCTTCAGGAGGACATGCATTTTTGCCAGCTATACACTTTGGATAATCTTCTCCTTCCACCATATCAATCTCCTTTTCAAGCAAAATTGTATGCTCCCAACTATCACCAAAATCATAGCAATATCTGAATTGCTTCACCTGAATCCCTAAATACGAAGAAATTTTTTCATATCTCTCGTCTATTTCAAATGCAAAAGACTCCACCTTTGGGTTAGGTAATGAAACGATAATGGGCATTAGCGTACTCTTTTGAGCAATATAAAAATTATGCAGATGATAATCCGCCCAGCCCATCACGTCCTGAATTGCACAATGTAAATCAAAAAAAGTAAAATCTGCAGGTACCAAAATTCGTCGCCAAACCCTCGGTGAACTATCATTCAAGGTTAATTTAAGCTGAAAAACCTTCTTTGAATTATCCGTTTCAGATTTTGTGTCTTTTTTCATATTTTAAAAATAGTTATTTCACTAAAATTATCAATCTTAACTTTTTTTACAATTCTTCCTTCTTGAATTTCTCAATAACAACTTTTCTATATTTTGATATTTTAAGCTCCTTTTTTAGATCAATATTATTATTCTTCTCCATAGCAATAATATTTTCTAAAGCAATTACAGAATATTTTACATCATCTTTTATATCCTTATCTAAATCTTTTGCCTTCATTAACTCCTTTTCCACCTTAAGTTTCAATTCTAAACTTTCCAATTCTTTATCCGACTCTTTAATTTCCTTCTCACACCCTAAAATCTCTCTATCTACCATTTCCATTAAATATTGTTTTTTATTTTTCATATTTTTTATATTATACCACTCAAACTAACTATTATTATACATTGTATCAAAACTTGGATTTCATGGCTATATATATAGATTATTTGACAAACTGTGGATAACTGTTGATTTTATGCTTGCCTTAGATTATACTATAGGTAGAAGTATGCAATAATAGCTTTTGGGAAGCTGTGGTGTTCCCTCGGAGTATCCGGGACTTAAGCCACAGAGAACTACCCCACTAGACGCTACTTCTAACAAAGCAAGTCTGCAAGAGCAGGCTTTTTTTGTTTATAAAATTTAGTTCTTAAAAAGTTCTTTTTCTTTTCCGACTAAATTATTCTTAAGAATTTTAAAACACTCATCACCGAGTGGATGACCTTCTAAATACCAAGCGAGGGCACCTGCTACCCAGTCTGCAATCTGAACATTAATATTAGTAGAGGAATCAACCATTTTTACTTGAATATGGGATTGTGGAGACATTAGAGCTAATAAGCGTGATTCTAGAATCTTACGAAATTCAGATTCCGAAGATCTTTTTAAGTGTCGTCTATCACAAAAAACCAAAAAAATATTATCGTCTGATGGCAACCAATCCTCCAAAGCTTCTCCTATGATATGAGTATACAGCAACCCACTCTCTAGACCATGCTTGTTATGATATGTGTGTGGAATATTTTCATTCAATAAATAGGTAAATCGAATTCTGACATCTAAATTTGAAATATAACGAAGTGTTCGCATTCGAAGCTTATCGTCAACTCCTGAACCAGACCATTTTACTTCACTTTGAGTACTGATCTTTTTGGGAAATCTATTTCTAGTCCATGAGCGAAATCTCTTTGCTGTACGAACAGGGTCACCAATAGTAAATGATACGACAACAAAATACTTTTGCTGACTATGTTTATTAAATTGTCCACTTTCGTCTAAAAAAATATACATAAAATTTGCAATTATTTTCACCCATGATTATAACACAAAAACTCCCGCGAGAGAGTTTTTTTGACTACCGAGAGCCTTGCTCTGGTACCATCACTTTACCAAATCCCACAACCAAAAAAACAAACCCCCACATAGGCTTATTCGCACGAATAAGCATATGTTAAAAATTCTCTTCAGCACTCCGGAATTTCATATTTTAGCTTTTGAATAGAGTTTTATATTAGAATATTATATCACAGATATCTTATCCGGAGGTCAGTCCTCCGGAGATTAATTTTACCTAACACAAAAACTCCCGTTTGGGAGTTTTTGTAAAACAAGACCTCGTTACACTAAATTTAGTTTTCATCACTAAAAATAGAAATATATTCCTTGTAAATATATGACTGGCTATATTTTTTATTTTTATCCTTGGGGGAAAGAATATTCATCTCAATAAATCGATTTATAACAGCTTGAGCCCCAGCACGAGTAAAACCTGTCCACTTTTGTAATAGCGGAGCATTTACAATCGGCTGTCCATATAATTTTGGCAATACCAATACTGCACTTTCAGAAGCACGTTTTCCAAGTTTCTGAATTTTAATCATATCTCTATCTCTCAATATTGTTATTTTTTCAACAATACTTATTGCTTCATTAGCAATTTCAATTACACCATCAAGAAAAAAATCTATCCACTCAGAAATATCACCGTCTTCACTGTGATAACTAGATAATTTTTCATAATATAACTTCTGATTTTTTTTGAAATAAGATGACAAAAATAAAACAGGTTTTTCCAGAAGACCAACTTTCCAAAGATAGAAAGTTATAAGCATTCGCCCTGTTCTACCATTACCATCAGTAAACGGGTGAATCGTTTCAAATTGTGAGTGAATCAATCCAGCTTTAATAATATTTAAAACTGAATCTTCTGAGTGTATAAATTTTTCAAGATCATTCAACGATCGATGCATATCTTCTACAGGAGGCGGAACGAAACGAGCGTTCGATGGTTTGGTACCACTAATCCAATTCTGACTTCGACGAAATTCTCCCGGATATGAATGATGTGTCGTTCGTGCTTTATGCATAAGTTGCTTATGAAGTTCACAAATAAATCGTAATGTAATAGGAAAATTATCATTTGCAACACGTTTAATTCCATAATTCAAAGCTTTAATGTAGTGTAAAATATCATCAACATCTTCTGGAATATCTGAACTCGTCTTCACCTCTGCCTCAATAGCATCCATCATTGTTGCCATAGTTCCCTCAATTTGACTCGAGGAAGAAGCATCCTTACGCAGATACATAAGTAAGAAAAAATCCGCGTCTGGAAGAAGCTTAGTAATACCATCCAATTTACCCAAAAGTCGTGTTGCCTCATTACTTTTTTTGATTATTTTGGCATCAAAATCAAAGCCTTCTTTTGGAGGAAAGGGGTTAATAATAAAGGCCTTAAATCCTTCTTTTTGATCTTTAATTGTACCAATTTGTATAGATTTCATTGTTTTGTTTACATCTTTTTTAGAATGTATACAAAGTATATATGTTTGTATAAATTAAGTCAAGCAATATATACAAAGTTTGCAATTCCTAATAAAGACTTACCTTGAAGCAAATTTCATTAATTCCTCCAAATCCCCTTTTCATATTTTTTAATAAACCCCAACACTTTAGCTTTTGAATAGAATTTCATATGAGAATATTATATCACAGATGTTTTTTAAATTATGAAATCAAAGGTTCTCGACACTTTTTCCGAGTTTTTTTTGACTACCGAGAGCCTTGCTCTGCTACCCATTATTTTTTTAAGATTTTATAAAAGACAAAAAGTATCATGGTGATAGCCAAGAAAAAAATAACTATAACTGTTATTTTTTCTAAAAATATATCATACTCAGACTGAACACTCAGCGTAAATTGCATTATGGCTATAATAATTTGTATCACAGCAAACAAGCCGAGAATCTTCGAAAAATATGACGTACTTTTATTAAATTCCTCAAAACGTCTTCTAGTTAATTCTTCTGATGCAAGTGGCGCATACTGTGGATTAATTTCATCAATCCAATTTTTAAGCTGTTCATCTGTAGCTTCTTGTAATTTTGGTGAAAAGTTTGGCATGTTTGATTATTAATTATTAAATTCCTGCCCCAGTACTCTAGATTCTTTTACTAGAGGCAAAGACTTTCTTACTTTGAATATTATATACCCAAATACACAAAAACTCCCT
>CAYZZT010000040.1:0-5582 GCA_964483025.1 uncultured Candidatus Saccharibacteria bacterium
AGGCAAAGACTTTCTTACTTTGAATATTATATACCCAAATACACAAAAACTCCCTTTTGGGAGTTTTTGAGAAATTTTCAAGGCAAGGCCTTGATACCCTTTTTTGTTATATTTTTTAACTTATATACCAAAAATAAGACTCTGATTACTTAAATTTTGGAAGTATAAATAAAATATGTTATAATATAGATATATCCAAAGAAATTTTGGGTATTGTAGAGAGTGTTTAATCCTTTCCAACCAGTTGTATGTCGGTTAATTGCATGGAGGGGGTTAAAAGTGAGGCCATGCTCTCCAGCCTCCAGTTGAACCACTGTAAAAAGTTAATGCTATGACAAAGTCAGGCAAGTTTCTTTTCTGTTTTGTAGGTCGTAATGGTGCTATGGTGTGTAAACACTTAAACGGGAGTTGGATTGTTTTGAGTTATCTCGAGACAAAAGCAAAAACCCGTCACCACGACGAGTTTCAACAGAGCATGTTTTAATCCTATTTTGATAGGTGGAACGAGTTACTTACGGTAGCTCGTTCTTTTTATATTATAGCCTACGCAAGCATTACAGTAAACTATACCTGTGGATAAGTCAATATCCTCCGAGAGCCAGGCTTTGACGCCCTAAAACTCATTAACTCCTATCTTACAAAAATTCACAAACTCATCCTTAGTAAGAGTTTTTTCACCGCCTGTAACATACTGAAAAATTCGCCATTTATCATCTCGCAAAATCGGCAAGTAAAATATCTGCTCGGTTATTTTAGATGCTTGCCTATATGCTTTTTTCAATTCTTCTAATTTTGTTTTATAGATATTGTTATCAAAACCACCAACCATATTAGACGAGATATTGACACTTTTCACTTCAAAAATATGCACCCGATCAAAACTATCTTTCATCACAAAATCAGGATATGAAGAATGCAGTGCTCCGAGATAATACTCAAATTTTATCGGCGAGTTAGCAACATAATTTTTACCCCACAGATATACTTGTTTTGTTTCTAAAAGTTCTGACTCTTTTTCACCAAACAAATCAACAACCCCGGCTTTTGGATTCTGTTTGCCAACCATTAATCTCTTACCGACTCGTCCGGCGCCAACTGCCAAATCATCTTTTGTCAGATTGTTTAATATTTCCGTCCATTCTCGCTCCGCCTCGCTGTCAAAAGAAAACTTATCTTTTCCGTCATTTCGTTTCCATACCCAATCGCCGATATTCACACAATTGCCGTTATCCGTATAGTGAGAACTTGGTGCAAAAGAAACCTCTACATCTTGCCCCTTTTCGTCTTTAACTACCTCCATGCTTTTTTCATAATCATTCACATATTGATTACTTTCACTCGCCACCGCCTCAATATTCTCGGAAAACTCCCTCCACTTTTCATAGGTTTGAGCATAATTTTCGCCCATCTTTCGCACGCTGTTTTCAGCTTTCACAAAATCTCGCCACAAAGTAAAAACGGAACTCGGAGCAGGTACAGCGGGTTGCTCATTCAAAAAGGTCTCAAGATTAAACTCCGCTTTTTTAGTCAAAGGTTTTAGTCGTGTTGTTTTAATCTTGATTTCATCGGTAATAATTTCGCTATCTTGCCACAATTTCACCCCAAAAATCTTTTGCAAGTCTTTGGGAACAATACCCCAAATCCATGCAGTCATAGCTAATTTTTGTGCATCCTCACTAAGCAATTCAAAATCAAGTAATCGTGGGTTGCGTCTTACTCTACCCATCACTTGCTCATCCAGCTGCTTACTATGACTGTCCCTCATTTGATACAGCATACAAGCTCGAGGTATATCCCAACCTTCAGTGATAACCATTTTGAAAATGATAATATCAATGGTATTAGAGTTTTCTTTGGCATAATCTTTCCATTTGCTCACAGGTAATTTTTTCGCTTTAAAAGTGTCATTCGTGTCACACTGCTTTTCATCATTAACAATAATCATCCATTTTAAATCCGTGTGTTCAGCTTTTTCAAGCTCCCTTTTTATCTCGGCAATTTCCTCGTCCGCCTTGTCTTTATTGCTAATCTGAATAATGAGGCAGGGGTTTACACCAAGCAAGTTACGATAATCTTTTTTCACTTCTTCAAACTTTTGAATTGCTCTCGCCACCTTAATCTCTTGATCATCAATGAGTTCAATATCTTTTATCAGTTTTGCATTCACTGCGTCATCGTTTTTGATCTCTACATCGGGGTGCTGCCCGCGCGAAAGTTTTGGTGTGGCTGAAAAGTTGTATATTTTGGTAAAAAATTTTTCCGATAGATTGTCTAGATTGTTGGTGGCAATATGACATTCATCTTTAATCAAATAGACTTTTTTCTCTTGTCCTCCCATCATCCTTCCGCTTGTTATATTGTGCAAAAAACCTTCCATCGCCCCTTGCATGAGTCGCCCACCTTTTTTATACAAATCTCGGGGCAAAAGATATACATTGTAGTCAGTTGGCACAAACAACCGTTCTTCACCAGCAATCTGGCTGCTGATAAGATACGGTTTTAATTCTGGAAAATTTCCCTTTGCTGAGTATTCTTGAAACTTCTCATAATTTTGCGTAGCTAAATCACCTTTTGAAAGCGTAGACACGAGAAAAATCACATTTTTGTCCATCGACAAAATGCGATTCATCATCTCCGCCATCATATAGGTTTTACCGCTTCCTGTTGGTGCTTTAAAAGTAATCTCGTCTTGTGTGGCCGTAAGTTCAACAAGAGCAGAAACGGCATTTTGTTGTAGGTCTATAGCTTCTTGTCTCATAATTATTTATCTTTAAGGGTTCTTTGCGTGCCTTCAAAGTTTTCGCACACCCATTTTATTTTTTCATTCACTCCGAGTTTTTCCTTGCCATACAATGTTTCATCTATTTGCGTAAATGGTTCATCAGAATACGGCGACAGGGTGGCAATATCATAGACATCAAGATTATCGCCAAGAGGTTCATTTTTCTCGTTCCATTTAAAATCTTTGGTGCCGTCATAACACTCACCCGTCATTACTCGCTTGAGGCGTTTGCTGGTAACATCATTCACAATACCGTTTGGTGTTGTGTCGGTTATCTCATTTTCGGTTGCCAAAATAAACTGTCTTTTTCCACCATCTTTATTATGCTCCAACACCGCTGGTCCCGTCGTCCCCGATCCCGCAAAAAAATCGAGGATAATGGTATTTTTGTTCTCCCAAAAGGCAATTTTTGATAAATAAGCAATTAAAGAAGTTGGCTTGGGGTTAGCGAACTTATCCTCTAGTCCTACATCTGACAACTCTTTCGCTCCTGTTTCGTTGGTCCCAACACCAACCTCAGGTGTGTCAATAACACTTGAAGGTACCTTTGTGGCCTTTTCTGGTTTCTGATATCTTATAGAAAATTCTTTACTTTTAATTAAAAAATAAGTCCCTTTTTCAATCTCGTTATCCAAATATTGTTGCCCCCACTTGAAAGTACCCTTGAGTTTAATAGATTTTAAATTCACACCATGTTCAACCTCTAATGGCTCTAAAAGTTCTACACGATAATCTTCCTGATTTTTATATATGCCATCAGGAATATTGAATTTTATAGAACCAGATGGAAATGTAAGAATCCCAATCGGATTACCAGAGTTGAGTAGTGGAGCATCGCCTCCGTCTACCAATCCTTGTGCAAATTCTCTTTTTGGTAAATTCTTTGCGGTATAACATAAAACATATTCTAACTTTTTCCTAATTTTATATGAGAGAGCTGGTGGGGTTTCAGTTTTTTTCCAGAAATAAGTTCCTGCACAGTTGCTTTCTTCGAATACCTCATCAAACAGCCCCTTCACATAAGCCTGATTTTTGTCATCAATACTACAAAAGATCACTCCAGTATCACCTAAAAGCTGACGAGCGAGAACAAGGCGGGGGTAAAGCATGGAAAGTAAATTATCCCGTGTGATGGCGTTATCGTAATTCGTCTGTGCAAATTCTCCCATAGAATCTTTACCATATGGTGGATCAATATAAATCACATCAATCTTGCCTCGGTATTCAATCAGAAGATTAAGGAGCGCATCATAGTTGTCTCCGATGATGAGCTTGTGCGTAAGGGCGTTTTCGTCCTGAACAAAACTTAATTTTTCGTTTTTCTTAAAATACTTTATCGTGTCGGTCATTTTCTCCAGCCGTTTATCAAAATGAAAGCCGGTGCGTTTATAGGTCGTGCCAAGCTCGGCAATCATAATTGCCTCGTTGGTTGTCTCAGCTTGCTCTATGAGTTTTTTCAAGAGGTCAGCGTTTGTCTTTTCTATAATCTTGTCGGCAATGCGTTTGTCTATCTCGGCGACGAGATCATCTTTAACTTTTTTTATTTTGTTTGTCATAGTATTTTTCATAGTTGTGTTTAGTTAATATCTGGTAATTTACTCAGTTTCTTACCTTTATATTGCCAATGATCCGCTCCTCGGTATGTGCCCGCATCATTTAACCTACTCTTTTGTTCGTATATCTTATATGTTAATGGCGAGAGTTTCCAAGTCTGTTCGCCATATTTCACTTCACGCTCACCAACCACTTTCGCGGTGATTTCTTTATCAGCTATAAAAACAATTTCTTCTCCGTTCTGTACCCCTTTTTTATAAAAACTGAACCTTGCTCCTTGCTCTCTAGCCTTTGAAACTTCTTCAAATTCTTTTTCCTTATCAACATCTTTAGGATACATCACTTTACCCTCGAATGATAACAAAAGCTGTCGCACTAGATCATAATCAAGAGCAAATAGTTCACTGTTGCTAACTTGGTGTTTGTTAAAAATGTCATGCAATAGAGCTTCTTTTTCTGCATAATCCTGAAGCTCAATGGCAAAAAATCTTTTTAAACCAGAAACATTATAATAACCGTTTGCCTCAAGAAATCTCATTCTCTCTTGAAAATTAACACCACTTGTTTGTCCTATTTTTATCAGACCAGAAACAGCGGTCGTCATTATGTAAATAATTCCTTTCATATTTATATCATTTAATTTAATTCCCATTATCTCACATTTTCAAAGCTTTATCCACAGTTTAAAATTGAAAATCTTCAGCGCTTTTTTCCCAATCAATTGTCTTTAGAGTTTCATTAATTTTCTCAAAAGGATTTTCTTCTTCATTTTGAAAAATAACCAAATGTAAAAAAGATCTATCACCCTCCTCTGTTATTGGCTCAGCTTCAAGACGAATATACACAATTATTTTAGGTAATCTTTTACCCATATCAACTCCATCAGGTAAAATAGATGTGTATATAATAGGATTTCCTTGTTCTTGACCTAAATGGAAATAATCAGAAAGTTTTTTTGGAACAATCTCTCTAATTATTTTCATATTTTCATATATTTGATTATCTCTATCAAAAGGAACACACAATTGACCAGCATATGTGTGTACATAATGAAGCGCTTCTATTTTTGGATTATATTTTTTATTTATATCTTGGTTTGAGGTCATAATTCTCCTAATATTCCCACAAAATCCAGATATTTACAAACTACCCCAAAAGAGTCTTTCCAAGGTCTCCCCTTGGAAATTACAAACTAACCCCAGTAACACTTCGGGCATTCCCAATCTTCGATGTATTTCTTTGTCTT
>CAYZZT010000041.1:0-5513 GCA_964483025.1 uncultured Candidatus Saccharibacteria bacterium
TGGAAAGAAATTTCCAAAATATGGATTTGAAATTCATAAGGGGTATGGGACGGTCACGCATCGAAAAGCTGTGCGAGAATTTGGGATGTGTGAGGAACACCGGTATACATTCATACATGAATAATTTTTAATTTTGTAATTTTTAATTTTTAAATAATTTTTTAATGCTGTAATTAAGAATACTCACCCGACTGTCATTCTCGCTGTACTCAGCGGGGATCCAAGTCTTGTTTTGATTAAATTAATAATTTCATAATTAGCACTTGGATCCCTGGGGGTAGTCACAAGTATTTTTCTGGTGAAAAATCTTCTGGCCACACCTCGGCTCGTCAGCCTCTGGTCTTGCAGTCGGGTCCCATCCCAACTTCACGAGGATGACAATGCAAATTTAAAAATTCATACATTATTTATCCCAGATATGGGAATAAACTGGGACTTGAAAATTAAAAATTACAAAATTAAAAATTCACACAACTTGACGTAGTTGTGTGAGGGTAGTATAGTTTCTTCCGGAATTCAAACTTGTTATTTATATGAACACAGATTATTGCAACATCGCTATTGGGTTGGGCGTTTTTTTATGCATTGGCATGGCGCTCTTTAACTATGTCAAAACATTTCGCTCCTGTAAAAGGGAGGTAAAAGAAAAGTTGAGGACTGGGTTTACTCCTGTCGAAATTATCAATGGATATTTTCGGGTGAAGAATAAGTTGGGCTCAGATACCTTAACTCTCTCTCGTCTTTATAAAGGGAGAAAAGTTAGAGGGACGATAGATGTCGAAGTTCCTGAACGTTTATTCGGAAGGGTTGAAATAGGTGGTTTATACCACTTTCATTACAACCGCGAGAATCACGAAGTTCACTTTGATGAAGTTGAGAAAACTCCAACGAAGAGGCATTCCGAGGGGTCCTTAATTTCAAGGGATACAATGAGAATAAGGAGTTTCTGGATGCAAAGGCTTATTCTCGATAGGCTCAACCGTTGATTTTATCACCGTAGAAATTTGAACAAGCTTGTTCAAATTTCCACGGTGTTTTTCTTTGGGTGAGTATTAGAAGGATATATAGTCTTAGTTGGCCTTGATATTTTTCCTATGTCGTGTATAATAGCCCCATTATGGTAATTCGAATGCGACATACACGAGCTCATACTGGCAACCGACGAAGTCATCATGCGCTTAAAGCAAAAAACACTTCACTTTGTAAAGAGTGTGGTCATCCACGCCTACCTCATACTGTTTGTGCAAACTGTGGTATGTATCGAGGCCGAAAGGTTGTAAATGTAACTCTTAAAGCAGAGAAAAAGGCAAAAAAGAAGACAAAGAAAGAAACCGCCAAATAGGCGGTTTTCTTTTTGGGTAAAAACCTAAAAAGAAAATTCGAAGCACGAAGCACGAAATCCGAAGCAAATTCAAAATTCTAAATAATTCACCCTTCAAAATTTTTGCCATAACAATTTATTTGTTAAAATAAATTGCAGGGCTGGAAGCCAATGGCAAAAACTTAGTAGGGTAAAAATTCAAAACGAATTCATGACCATGTATTTTGTCATCCTTGCGAATGCGAGGATCCATGCGGGTTTTGAATTTTTACTTGTCATTTACATATTATTTGTATAATATTAAGTGTATTAGGGCTTCGGCCTCCGAGATGCCCCGCAGAAATGCGGGCCATTGATGTGTGAGGTGGTGACAAAATGTCACCAACTTTTGTGGAGGTTGAACCTCCACAGAGACAGAAATGCGGGCCATTGATGTGTGAGGTGGTGACAAAATGTCACCAACTTTTGTGGAGGTTGAACCTCCACAGAGAAATTATAAATTTCTGCCGACTAGATTCCGGCCTCCGCCGGAATGACAAATGTGGGATATTTGAACTTGTCTTTTATATTGATGCTTGTATAATTTTATTATGAAGAGGAAAGATATTTCAAAAAATAAAAAGATAGCTATTTTTGAAGGTAATAATATCCGTCGTATCTGGGATGATGAAAAAGAGTCTTGGTATTTTTCTGTGGTTGATGTAATTACTGTTTTAACTGGAAGTAGCATACCTCGTCGATATTGGTCAGATTTGAAAATTAAGCTAACAGATGAAGGAAGTCAGTTGTACGAAAAAATCGTACAACTGAAATTTCAAGCCGTAGACGGCAAGTATTACTTATCTGACGCTGCAGATACCGAAACTCTATTTCGCATAATTCAATCTATTCCGTCACCAAAAGCCGAACCTTTTAAACTGTGGTTAGCTCGTGTTGGATATGAAAGAGTGGAAGAAGTTGAAGATCCCGAGAAAGCTATCCAAAGAGCTATGGCAACATATCTTAAAAAAGGATATTCAAAAAACTGGGTTGACATTAGATTGAAAAGTATAGAAATTAGAAAGGATTTAACAAATGAATGGCAGGAAAGAGGAATTTTGAGTAATAAAGAATTTGCTATTTTAACTGATGACATAACATTTGCTTGGGCAGGGATAAAAACCAAAGATTATAAGAAAGTTAAAGACTTAAAAAAAGAAAATTTACGAGATAATATGTCTAATCTTGAATTGGTTTTAAGTATGTTGGCAGAAACATCCACAACAGAAATCTCAAAGGTTAAAAAACCTAAAACATTTCCAGAAAATAGAAAGGTGGCATACGAAGGTGGTAGTATTGCAGGACGCACCCGTAAGGATATTGAATCTAAAACTGGCAAAAAAGTAATAACAAGTGAAAATGCGAAAAAATTACTTTTGGTTTCAAGAGGTAAGAAGAAATTGAAATGAAATACTCTTTTTGGGGAGGCTCGACCTCCTCCAAGCAAAAACTAACTTGGATCCCCGGGAGTAGTCACAAGTATTTTTCTGGTGGGCCACTCACATATAAAATTCTGCTGAATTTTTATGCGAGCCCGGCTCGGACCGTCGTCCTCCGCCCTTGCGAAAGTTTCCCAAACTTTCTCACCTCGGCTCGTCAGCCTCTGGTCTTGCAGTTGGGTCCCATCCCAACTTCACGAGGATGACAATGCAAATGCGAGACTGGATTCCCGTCTTCACGGGAATGACAATACTGGGATGTTTAATTAATAAGTTTTGAATTTAAATTCTGACTTTTGCCTTTTGAATTTTGACTTGTTAATAACATTGTTAATAAACCATTTGTAAAAAAAATATATTTGTTATAAAATATTACTTATATGGCAAACCGGCACCTTTCACGTTCAATTGTTCTTCAAACACTCTTCGAGTGGGACTTTCTTAATAAAGATATTTCCGAATTAAAAGATATGCTTTCTCGTAATGTGAAGGAATTTGCTCCTGGCATGGGGGATGAGGGTTTTATGCAAAAACTTCTTGATGGTGTTATCGCTAAAAAAACAGACATTGACCAAATCATTACAAAAGCTGCTCCAGATTGGCCAATAGAAAAAATTGCAACCATCGACAGAAATGTTTTACGTATGGGTCTTTTTGAATTACTCTTTTCTCCACGCAATGAAGTGCCTCCAAAAGTTGCTATCAACGAAGCTATTGAACTTGCAAAAACATATGGTGGGGAGACAAGTGGTAAATTTGTAAATGGGGTACTTGGCGCTGTTTATAAAGAACTTGGCGAGCCGGGCAAAGAAGAAGTTTCAAAGAAAAAAAGAAAAGAAACTCCGTATGAAGAAATGCCAATTAAAAAACTTGGCGGTGCTGTGGTGTATGCAAGAGAAGGAGAACAAATTTATTTAGCTCTTGTTCATGATGTTTTTGGCCACTGGACTCTTTCAAAAGGAGGGATTGAAAAAGATGAAGAAGTTAAAGAGGGAACTATTCGAGAAATAAAAGAAGAGATAGGTCTCGACATTGTAATTAAAGATGAGCTCGGTAGTAATGAATATATTGCTTCAGATCCGGAGCTTGGAAAGATACGAAAGCAGGTAAATTACTTTTTAGCCGAGTCCCCTTTTGTGGATTTAGGCTTTCATAAGACGGGTGGACTCGATGATGCAAAATGGTTTAAAATAATAAACATTCTTGACTTAAATTTATATGACGATATAGTGCCTATATTCACCAAGGCAATAAATATCCTCCTTGGGCAGAAAAGCTAGGAAAATGGAAAGATTTGAACAATTCGAAAAGAAGAATAATGTAATATTTAAAAATAGAGACCTTTTAAAACAGGCCTTTATTCATCGTTCTTATTTGAATGAAAACAGAGATTTGGGAATTGGACACAATGAAAGGCTAGAATTTTTGGGGGATGCTGTGCTTGAGCTTGTTGTCACAGATTATTTATATAATAAATATAAAGATAAATCGGAAGGGGATTTGACGGCCTTTCGCTCTGCTCTTGTAAATGCTAATACTCTTTCATCTGTTGCAACTGAAATTGGAATTAATGATTTACTCTTTTTGTCTAAAGGAGAGGCAAAAGATAAAGGTAGAGCAAGACAGGTAATTCTTGCAGATACTTTTGAGGCTGTTATAGGCGCAATATATATGGATCAAGGGTATGAAGGTGCGAAGAATTTTATTGCACAAAATCTTTTTGAGATGATAGAAGACATTGTTTCAGGTGGTCTTTGGATGGATGCAAAGAGTAGATTCCAAGAAAAAGCGCAAGACCGACTAGGTAGCACACCTGCATATAAAACAACAAAAGAAGAAGGGCCAGATCACGATAAGCAATTTACCGTGGGTGTATTTGTTGGACATGAACTTATTGCAGAGGGTTCTGGTAAGTCAAAGCAAGAAGCCGAACAAGAAGCTGCAAAGCGCGCCCTCGAATCAAAAGGTTGGTAGTTATTTAGTTGGTAGTGAGTAGTGTGTAGTGAGTAGTGAAAACGAGCGAGGCCTTTGGCCTCGCTCGTTTTCTGTATTTTTCTACCAACTACAAACTACCAACTACCAACCTAGTCTATACGCTATTTACTACTTTAATATGTGTTCTTTCAAATATTTCTGTTTTTATATCATCAGCAATAATTTTTTCTAAAATTGGGAAATTAATTTCCATAGTGTGTGAATGTTCAATATCTTTGTCTTCTCCGCCGGTTAAGATATGAAGTCTGCACATTCCAAAAATTCTATATATAAGAGGTTGGTTAATTTCTATGTTTTCAATATGTCTGTACGGAATCATATTTTCATCAATATGAATAAGACCCTTCTTTATGCCAATACTATTTGGTCCTAGCATAAAATAAAATGTTAAGTAATTTATTAATGTTCTAATAATTACTATTAACCAAAAAAGTAAGATAACACCAAGACCGAAAACGATTGTGAAGTCTAATAGTTTTGTAAAAGTTTCAATAATTTCTGTTGAATCTGGTAGGGGCAATAATAATTTGATATCTACTGTTTTTAAAATAACAAGCACTATCCAAATAAAAGAAAACATTATTGGCGTAAGGCTATTTTGAAGTAATGTAATAAAAAAGGTTTTCCAACTAAGTCTTTGATATGTTTCATATTTCATATGGTTATAGTTTAACATAAAATACAGAGTTTTATTCTTCTGTCATTCCTGCGGAGGCAGG
>CAYZZT010000042.1:0-5427 GCA_964483025.1 uncultured Candidatus Saccharibacteria bacterium
TGAATGATCATCGCTGAAATTTCTTCAGGTCGATACCATTTTTCTCCCATCTTTACTTCAATACCTCCATTTTCAGATTTTCGTGTTTCAAAAGGTGTACTTTTAATATCCTTCTGAACCTGAGCTTCATCAAAGCTATGGCCAATAAATCTTTTAATTTGAAAGATTGTATTTTTTGGATTTGTCACAGCCTGACGTTTTGCAATAAGGCCAGCGAGCCTTTCTCCAGTTTTTGATTCTGCAACGATAGATGGGGTTGTTCTTGCACCCTCTGCATTTTCAAGAATTTTTGGAACACCAGCTTCCATCACCGCCACCGCACAGTTTGTTGTACCTAAGTCGATACCGATTATTTTGCTCATATAGTTTTTTGTTAAGATCACTACCTCTGTCATCCTCGGGTAACCCCGAGGATCCAAGTCTAAATTTTCAGACTGGATTCCAGCCTTCGCTGGAATGACAAAATATGGTGAAAGTTATTAATTATAATTAAATAGTGTATAAACAGAAAAAACATAGGTAATTTTCTACAAACTACCCACTACAGACTACAAACTAAAATGCTGGTGCGCGAGTTGGTTGGCTCACGAGAAATGCAAACTTTGCATATGGAGAAACAATTTTTTCATAAAATTTCTTTTCAGAAATTATTTCAGTTGCTTTCGCGCAAATTCCACAAAGTGATAAAGAATTTGTATTTGTTACAGTTTTCCGACCAGAATATCGTACAGAAATAACTCGAGCTTTTATCTCACCCCCTTCAAAAGACACAAGAAAATGCACAAGCGCTATTCTTCCATCCGCCATTTTCACCAATTTTGGTATTATTTTGTTCTGGGTCTGTATTGCGAGCATAAATATTTTATAATTTATTCTTTAGATTTTTCTTCCCTCTCCTTAGCTCTCACCTTTGAACCATACATGAAAACACCAACAAGCGAGGCAAGTGTTCCAATACCAATCAAACCTCCAGCAATTTGATTACCATAAATCGAAACAATAGTAGCTGAAATTAATCCAACTATTGAAATAATAAAACCAAGAATTTGTCCCCACTTAGAACGAGATATGTCTGACTCTATTACCTTTTTTTCAAGATCTTTTCTGTGTTCAGATTGAGCCTCTGCCATTTTTATAATCCTCTCTGCAGCACCAGGGACAATATCATCAAATCTTTTTAAAACTTCAGGTGGTGGGAGTGGTCCAGAAAATGATTGTACTGAAGTCTGTTGAACAAGCATTGTTCTATTATTTTGTTGATTAGGATGATTTTTGCTCATAATTATTTATTGAGAACACAAAATCCTGGCCTACAGCATACCAGTCATTTCTTAAAGCTTTATAATCAGCCTCATTTTCTGTTTTAGAAGCATTATACTCCTGTAGAGTACCGCCTAGATCCACCAACCTAGACACCCCCTCAATTAATGAAGGCTCTGCAAAAAGCTTAAATGTGAAGTTTTTCTTCATGTTATGATTATATCAAAACAAGCCAAAAAATACAATTTTAAATTACCTATTCAAATATGTGATAGTAAGCTGTAGGACTGTGGCAAAAGAGACCCAGAGGAGATATGGAATCTGTGCGTAAGCAATCCATTTTGCATGTGGATATATTGCAAAGATTGCCCAAATGAGAGTTCCTAATACTAGAAGAATATCAATCGCCGAGAGCAAATTATTTTTAAGCCCAAATTGAAGTGGTGTGAAAGAAAAATTAAAAATTAAATTTAAAATAAAAGGAAGAGCTATAATCCATGGGATTTGTTTTGTGTATACTTTATAAAAAACCGAGCTAAAACTGATCGCAATAATTACATATAGAAAAGTCCAGACTGGCCCAAATAAATAACTAGGTGGTGACCATTTTGGCCTGATAAGAGTTGAATACCAATTATATGCGTTCATTATAGTTTATTAGTTATTTTTAAATATTGCTCTCTTGTAATATTTAACACCCTTAAATTATTTAAAATAATAAAAGCGGGTAAAGCGGTGTCCCGAGGAATCACAAGTGGCCGTTCAATTCCTTTTTTCCAATATATTCTATGATCACCTTTTTCTCTCTTAAATTCACAACCTACTTTGAAAAGAAATTTTTCAAACTCTTTCCAGTGGATTGATTGTATTCGAGGCATGACCTTTTATTTTACCAATACTGGTATACTTAAATTTATATATGGAGATGATACAATTTTTGGAGGTGTCCATTTTTTTTGAACCTTTGTCCAACCGAGTTCGAAGAGGACCTCATTTGTAGTTCCCATTTCAACCAATTCTTCAAGAAAGATATTTGCCAATTCAACAAATCGAGTTTTTACCTCCTTTTCAGTCTTACCAGAGGTGCAAATGTCTAGTGCAGGAGTATAGGCCACAAAACGCTTATTCTGCTTTGTTATTATCACACTTAAATTAAAGGATAGGTTTGATTCTTTCATACATATAATATTAACAGATTAACCAACTCCTTTCAACTGCTTTCTAAGTACCAAATAATTTGGAATAGTTTTTGCCACCAAATTCCAAAACTTTTTTGAATGATTAAATTCACCCAAATGACAGATTTCGTGAACAACTAAATAATCTGCAAGCTCGTTAGATAATAAAGCAATTTTATAGTTAAAATTCAAATTCCCTTTTCTGGAACAACTTCCCCATCGTGTCGTTTGATTTCTGATTGTTATTTTATTATATTTAAAATTGTAGATTTTATTAAATTCATCAACTTTCCGCTCAGCAATTTTTAATGCCTGAGCTTTGTATTTTTCAAAATCAACTTTTGATTCCTTCGCTGTTTTTCGTTTTGGAATCTTTTTCATTTCCTCAATTTTATTTATAAGCCATTCTGATTTTTGAATTATAAATTTATTCACCATATACTGTGGTACAAATCTTGGTTTTGTCACAACGCACTCCCCACCATGATGAACAGAAAGTCGAAGACGTTTTAAACGTTTTATAATCTTTAGAGTATATTCGATTTTTTTATCACCTAACTGTATGTTTTTTTTCATATTTGCATTTATACTTAACCTATACTATCATCGAAAGCGGAAAGAACACAAACTTATGCCTAGAAAATTTAAAAAGCAAAAATTGGCAAAGGTAACAAGAGAAAATAAGGCAAAAATGAGACTTTTGAAATCACAAGAACCAACTGAATATCAAAAGTACAGAACTGCAATTTACGGACCTGACTCACTTGAGCCAGCAGAAAAACAAGGCTTTTGGGTTCGCCCTTCCGTCACATCATTTGGCTCACATAGACCAAGACCGTTGTGGCAGTCAATTCTTTGCGACTTTGCCTGCCTAATCACCTTAGGGTTATATAAACCATAAAGCGCCCTTCCGGACGCTTTTTTCTTTGTTTATTATTTTGAATTTTGGATTTTGATATTGTTTCGAATTTCGTGCTTCGAATTCCGGATTTTAGAAAGACTATTTTAGTCTTTCTTCAATACTTCATCCGATAACTCCCCCATCCCCTTTTTATCTTTTGAAGAATATGCGATTATTTTGTGAGGTCCAATTAATTCTGCAATTTTTTTCATTTGATTTAAATATTGAGATTTTTTTACTTTATCTATTTTATTTGCCACCACCACGATTTCTTTTCCGGAATCCTCAAGCGCCTTCAGTGTTGCCAAGTCATCTTTTGTTGGGCCAACTTCGGCATCAATAATTAAAACAACTTTTGGATTATGTTGCGAACCAAAAAGATACCATGCAATTAAGTCTTGAAGTGCATCCACTCGACTTCTTCCAATTTTTGCAAAACCATATCCCGGAAGATCAACAAAATAATGAGAATTATTTATCATAAAAACATTGAGCTCTTGTGTTAAGCCCGGCAAACTACTTGTGCGTGCCAAACCTTTCACTCCTGTAAGTGAGTTTATGAGACTTGATTTACCAACATTAGAACGGCCAATGAAAGCCACTTGAGGAATTCCATCATTTAGGATTTCGTTATCTCCCTTGAGACCTCTCATAAATACTGCAGATTTGATTTTCATGATTGATTTTTACAGAGCGAAGCGACTTAAAAATCATCACCCCGCCCTTCCTTTTGTATTTAAGGGCGTGGGTTAATTAATTTGCACTTCACTCATTTCTTTTAATACTTTTCCCACCCCGCCCGAAAATAGTTGCCCGAAGGGCGGGGTTTAGAAAAATATAGTCGTGTGCTCACTCATTATTTTTCTTAAACTCACCAACCTTCACCCTTGGTGCCTTGATTAACTTTCCGTGGAGTTCATAGCCTTTTTGTACAACTTCAATTACTTTGTGGTCATCTGAATCTTTAGTAACTACAACATGCTCAATTGCTTCATCTCTGTTTGGATCAAATGGAAGTCCGACAGGGTTTACTTCTATAAGCCCATTATTTTCTAACACATTTCGAAATTGTGAATAAATATATTCCACGCCCATTCGCCAGTTTTTATCAACCTTCTCCCATTGTTCCTTATTCACAAATGCCATATCAAAACTTTCAAGCACAGGAAGTATTTCACCAATCAAATCTTCTTTAGCATACTTCACAATATCTTTTCGACGAGCGTCTTCATCTTTTTTTGCATTCATATAGTCTGCCTTTGTCCTCTGCCATCCATTCAAATATTCTTGCTTTTCTTTTGTAGCATGTTTCAATTTATCACGAAGTTTTTTGACAGTTTCCTGAAGTGATTCCTCTGCAAGCACACTATCATCTAATGTGTCGTCGGATTCGATAGTTACATCGTCAACAGATTCTTCATTATCTTGAGGCTTAGCCTCAAGATTCTCTTCATTTTCCTTAGATTTTTTGTTTGTATTTTCGTCGATCATAGGGGGATTATAGCAAAAAATAGTATTTAATCAAAATACTGCATAAAACAACGACCATCATTTTTATGCAGTAATAAAAATTGATTAAAACGATTTTTCTATTTTTTTTCTGCAAAATATTGGTCCAATGCCCTTTCAGCAATATCTGAATCATAAACTTCAAAAAAGTCTGTTACTCTTTTTGTCATACGCTTATCCTTAGGAGAAGCATCCTCTTTTGATCCTGGACTTATCAAAATATCTAACCAAAGATGATATTTTTCAGCAAGCATTTCTATTATCTTGCCAGAAAGTTTGAGTTTGTTTTTTTCATTAAAACCAAACCCAAAATTTTTCTTACTCAACTTTTCAATCATCTCCTTTATGTCTCGTTCTCTCTGTTCAACCGTGAATTCATTCCCTCCTTCTTCTTTTGTCTTAATAACTGTATTTTCCTCAATCTCAGTTTTAGCTGAATCGTTTCCTAATGATTCCATTCCCATATTTTTTAAAGATTATTTATAAGTCACTTAATTATAACAATAAAAAATTTTATTGCAAACATAAGTCTTGTCCAACGCAACATGAGCATCAAACAGGGATTCATTCCAACGCAAA
>CAYZZT010000043.1:0-5356 GCA_964483025.1 uncultured Candidatus Saccharibacteria bacterium
GAAGCTAGGAAGGCCACCCTAGAGGCTTCCAGGACTAAAGAGCCCACCTATATCCGCCTCGCGCGGAATAAAACACCCATTATTACAAGTGAAGAAACTCCTTTTGAAATTGGTAAGGCTCAGGTGTTTTTTGAAGAACAAAATCCAAAAGTTACAATTATCGCAATAGGGGCTTTGGTCCACAAAGCTTTGGTTGTAGCAGAAGAGTTGAGACATAAAGGTGTGGGTGTGATTGTAATTAATCTTTCAACAATAAAACCTCTTGATGAAAAAGCTATTTTAGAGTGTGTGAAAAAAACAGGGAAAGTTGTAACTGTGGAGGAACATCAAATCGCTGGAGGAATGGGTTCGGCTGTGGCGGAATTTTTAGCAAAAACTTTTCCGGTACCGATTGAGTTTGTGGGAGTGAAAGATGAATTTGGGCAGTCGGGAAAGCCGGAGGAACTTATCAGGCACTACGGTATGGATGAAAGTGCGATTAGGAAGGCTGTTGAAAAAGTTTTAGAAAGAAATTAATAACACGACACCAATACACGAATAAATACAACGAATGATACGAATGAAATACAATACACTGCTTCTGTCATTCCGGCGAAGGCCGGAATCTAGTCTGCAGAATTGAATTCATGGATTTCCGCCTTCGCGGGAATGACAATTGAGAGTAAAGTTTAAAAATTACAAAATTATAAATTAAAAATTATTATGCAAAATATAAAACCAGGAATTTATAAGCATTCAAAAAAAGGGACTTTATACAAAGTTCATTTTGTTGCAAAGCACTCGGAGACTTTGGAAGATTTAGTTATTTACGAAGCCTTGTACGAAAATGATATGTCAAAATTTTGGGCAAGGCCAGTTTCGATGTGGAATGGGGAGGTTGAAATAAATGGAGAGATAAAGCCGAGGTTTGTGTGGGTGAGTGAATAGTGATATATTTATTAAAATATGAAATGTGTATATTGTGAACTTGATGTTATAAAACAGCGAGAAATTGTTGGTAATGATTTGGTGTGGTCTTTTCCTACAAATATGCCTATTGTTTCAGGGCATACTCTTATTGTTCCTCGAAGATGTGTGGCTCGATACGAAGACTTAACTAAAGACGAAAAAGATGCTTTGGAAGAACTGAGAATTCGTATTGTGAATGCACTTAAGAAACAATTTGGTGTAGAAGGTTTTAATTTTGCGTGGAATGATGGAAAAATTGCTGGGCAATCTGTACCACATTTTCATTTGCATGTTTTGCCACGCAAAGAAGGGGATACTGGAATTACTGAATATGAACCTCGTAAGTTTTTGTATCGACCGGGAAGCCGAGAAGATTCTCCAGAAGGTGAACTTCAGGAAGTTGCGAAGCTGATTCGGGAAGGGTTGCAAATGTAAAGAGTAGAATGAAAAATTAAAAATTTGGATTCAAACAGGGGATTTTGGCGAAGCCAAAATCCCCTGTATTTTTTTCTGTATTTACTTCCTACTTTCTACTTTAAACTTCTTTTGTCGTCCAATCAGCTCCCGCCTTATCCAAATATACTTTTATTTCTGGAATTGTAAGAAGTCCTTTTTGCGAACCAACATATTTACAAACATTCATAGAGTTTACAGAAGCCCATTTCATTGCTGTTTCAATATTTTCTCCATAGGCGATAGCTGTCATAAACGTTGCTGAATATGCATCTCCAGCGCCAGTTCTTTCGTATGCGGGCTCTTGAGGATACACATCTAAAAAGATTACCTTTTTTCCATCAAATGTATATGAGCCTTTTGGTCCATCCGTAATCACAATTATTTTTGGTCCCAGAGTCATTAAATTTTCTGAAAGTACACGAATATCTTTTGTGTCTAATTTTGTAATTAACTTCGCTTCTTCAACATTACAAATAAAAATTTCTGTACGAGCGTAAATATTTTTCAAAGCATCAATATCCATTTTCATTTGATATGTGCCAGGCTGGAAAACTAATTTTACTTTTGGATTTTTCAAAAGATAATTTCCAATGACTTTATGATAGTCTACTGAGTTTGCTCCCATTGAACTTAAATATATCCAATCTGGATTATTTAGTTTTGGAAGGTGATATGGGAATTCTTCATGTTTAACCAAAATAGTACGTTCTGGCCCATACCAAAGAACATAATGAAAGTTTGTACGTTTTTCTTTATGTGAATATATGTGGGATGTATTTACTCCTGCTTTTTTTAAAATATTGATACAGTCTTTTCCATTTTTATCTTTTCCAATATGAGCAATAAGAGATGATGAAAATCCGAGTTTTGCACAAGTGACGGCAGCATTTGCACTGTTCCCCACAGCTGGAATAACATCATCAAACTCATACGGAATCTTATTTGCAAAGCTTAGGCAAAGCTGGCAAGTTTCTGAATTAATATTACAAACCTCATGCGCTTCCTTAATACGAATAAAACAATCAATGGCAATATCTCCAATTGAAACAAGGGTTGGTTTCTTTTTAAATATCATAACGTATATTGTACCAGAATGTAGAAATTTTTGGTACAATATAACTTATATGACAAAATCACTTAAGGAGTATATTTTAGAAGCTGAGGAAAAGGGAATAGCAGTGGGTCATTTTAATATTTCAAATTTAGAGGGGGTTAAGGCTATTGTGGAGGCAGTAACAGAATTAAAGGTTCCGGTTATTGTTGGTGTATCAGAAGGTGAAAGGAATTTTGTGGGGGTGGAAGAAATTAGTGCTATTATAAAAGCTGAAAAAGAAAAAACAGGTTTGCCAATATTTTTAAATGCAGATCATACACATTCATTTGAATCAGCAAAAAAAGCTATTGATAAGGGTTTTGATTCTATAACTGTGGATGGTTCAAAATTACCACTTGATGAAAATATTAAATACGTAAAATCTTGTGTCGAGTATGTTGTGTCACAAAATAAAAATGTGCTGATTGAGTGTGAGCTTGATTATATAGGTACATCTTCAGAAGTTCACATAGAGGTGCCTGCAGATATTGCTTTTGATGAAAATTCTTTAACTCATCCAGATGATGCAGCAAAACTTGTTCGAGAGACTGGTGCTTTTATGATCGCTCCGGCGGTGGGAAATATGCACGGTATGATTGGTGTAGGGAAAGATCCAAAATTAAATATTAAAAGAATTGAAGAGATAAGAAATGCAACCGGTGTACCTTTGGTACTTCATGGGGCATCAGGAAATAGTGACGAGGATGTACGAAGTGCGATTAAGGCTGGTTGTGCTGTTGTTCATGTTAATACAGAGCTTCGAGTAGCATTTCGAGATGGACTTGAAAGTGGATTAGAGGAAAACCCAGACGAGGTGGCAGCATACAAATATGAACTTGACGCCGTAGAAAATATGAAACAAGTGGCCATAGAAAAGTTAAAGTTGTTTAATGGGCTTTAGTATGTGAACAATTTTTATGTTTAAATTTAATTTCTCTTGTGTCATTCCCGCGGAGGCGGGAATCCAGTCTGAGAAATTTAGACTTGGATACCCGTGAGTACACGAGGATGACAGAATTACACAGATATTTAAAAATTTAAGCATTATTTATCCCAAATAACGCAATAAACTGGGACATGCAAATTATAAAATTATAAAATTAAAAATTATGAAGATATACATAACAAGACGCATTCCAGGACCTGGTATTGAACTACTTAAAAAAGCTGGACATGAATTAAAAATAAATGAGGAGGATAGGCCTTTAACAGATGAAGAGCTCAACTCTGAACTATCTGTGGGAAAATATGATGGTGTCCTTTCCCTGCTTACAGATAATATTAACGCGAAAGTTCTTGACTCTGCGCCTAGCGTGAAAATATATTCAAATTATGCTGTGGGCTATAACAATATCGATCTCGAAGAAGCAAAAAAAAGAGGTGTGGTAATTTCAAACACCCCTGGCACTTCCACAAATGCAGTTGCGGAGTTTACCATTGCCTTGGCTATGAATATTGCAAAGAGGGTTGATGAAGGGGATCAGTTTATTCGTGATGGAAAATATAAAGGGTGGAATCCAAATCTTTTGATAGGGGAGGAAATTTTAAATAAAACTTGGGGACTTGTTGGAGCGGGAAGGATTGGGGGAAGAGTCGCAGAAATTTTGTACAAAGGATTTGGAATGAAAATTGTATATCATGATATAAAAAGAAATGAGGAATTAGAGAAAAACTCTGGTGCTGTGTTTAAAGAAAATATTGAAGACCTGATAAAAGAATCAGATATTATTTCTTTACATGTTCTTCTTGATGAGAGCACAAAACATTTAATGAATAAAGAAAGAATTGCAATGATGAAAAAGACAGCTGTTTTGATTAATACATCTCGTGGTTCTGTAATTGATGAACCCGCCATAGTTTCTGCGCTTGAGAATAAAATGATAAGAGGTTTTGCAACCGATGTTTATGAATTTGAGCCAAGTTTGACAGAGGGGCTTAAAGAGCTTCCAAATGTTGTACTTACTCCGCATATTGCTTCTGCCACAGAGGAGGCACGAAATGCTATGTCGGTGCAGGCAGCTGAAAATTTAATTAATTATTTTGCTGGAAAAGAAGTTAAGTATATTGTGAGATAGGCTCTAGCAATTAGGCTCTAGGCGCTAGCTAATGCAGAATTCAGAATAAAAGAGAGACTTTCCCGAAGGGAAAGTCTCTCTTTTGAATCCAAGCTAGAGCCTAGCTCTTAACCGCTGGTACAGTTGCTTTTTATGGAAATGTTGTTATACTGTGCCCCATGATTACACTTGATATAACAAAAAGAGAAATTACTACAAATCTAGAAGGGCTAAGGAAAGATGGCTTTATTCCTGCTGTATTTTATGGGCGAAAAGAAGCTTCAACAGCGATTGCAGTTAATGAAATTAATTTTCTAAAAGTTTTTAAAGAAGCGGGGGAATCATCTGTTATTTCTCTTGTTGAAGGAAATGAGAAACATGATGCACTTATACATGATGTTGCTACAGACGCTGTCTCCGGCAAGGTTATTCATGTAGATTTTTATATTATTGAAAAAGGAAAGAAAGTTGAAGTTAATATCCCAATTAGTTTTATTGGTGTTTCTGTTGCACAAAAAGATTTGGGAGGTTCACTTGTAAAGGTTATGCATGAAATTGAAGTTTCAGCGGAAGCAAGTAATTTACCTCATGAAATCGAAGTTGATATTTCAGCACTTACAGATTTTGAAGCAAGGATTCAGGTTAAAGATATTAAGCTTCCCGCCGGAGTAACATTTGTTTCTGATCCTGAAGAAGTTATTGCTCTCGTAACACCTGCTAAGGAAGAAGAGGTCGAGGAAGTCGTTACTCCTGTTGATGTTTCAGAAATTGGACTTTCAGAAACTAAAGGAAAGAAAGAGGAGGA
>CAYZZT010000044.1:0-1665 GCA_964483025.1 uncultured Candidatus Saccharibacteria bacterium
GAGACAAGTTTTTTAAAAAGAAATCATGCTTAATTTGGCAGTAGGGATTATGATGTTTGTATCATCAGTTGCACCGACGCAAGCAACGACTACAAGCACCTCCTCCGCACCAATTAGCACATCAACGCCTAAGGTTGTATCTGTAGCGAAGGTCGAAACCGAACTCAATAAAACAACCGAGGATCTTGTGCGCGAAGAATTTTCTGATATTCCCATTATGGTGGAAATCGCAAAATGTGAATCGCAGTTTACCCAGTTTAATAAAGATGGTTCCATTCACTTAGGTCGTATTAACCCGGCCGACGTTGGAACTTTCCAAATTAATGAACGTTACCATTTACGTGAATCTCAAAAGTTAAATCTTGATATTCATACAGTAGATGGTAACCTCAAATACGCTCGACACCTTTATGAAAATGAAGGAGTCGATCCGTGGAGTGCATCTTCACCGTGTTGGGGTAAACGTATTGTAGTTGCTAGGAAATAATTCTACAAAAAACCTCATCCAGAAATGGATGAGGTTTTTTGATATACCCGCCTAAGTTTTTACTATCTTGAATTATTTTGTATTTTGTATTTGTCATTCCCGCGAAGGCGGGAATCCATGAATTAATTCTGCAGACTGGATTCCGGCCTTCGCCGGAATGACAAAAATGCGATATAATACCACCTATGAAATACACCACCCTCATATTCGACCTCGATGGAACATTGGCACCAAGCAAAGCTCCACCTTCGGGATCTATGTGCCAGAATCTTTGCGAAGCCCTTAAACATTTTAAAATAGCTGTGATTTCAGGTGCAAGCTTTGAACAATTTCAAAAGCAATTAGTTGCATATTTACCATGCTCTGATTTTTCAAATCTTATGCTTGCACCCACAAACGGTTCGGCGATATATTCTTTTAAAGATGGGAAATGGAATTGTCTTGAAAAGAGTGTATTGAGTAAAGAAGATAAGGATAAAATTTTTGAAGTAATAGAGGGAGCAATGAAAGAATGCCACGTAATCAAAAATAATACCTATGGTGAGCAAATTGAAGATAGGGAAACACAAATTACTTTTTCTGGCTGTGGTTCAAGAGCTCCAATTTCAGTAAAAGAAATTTGGGATCCAGATAATTCACTTCGAATAAAAATGGCGAATTATATTAAACAACAAATTCCCCAATTCGAGGTTAGGGTAGGGGGGATGACTTCAATTGATGTTACAGCAAAAGGATTTGATAAAGCAAGCGCAACAAATAAAATTGAAAAATATTTAAATGTAAAAAGAGAAGAAATCTTATTTATGGGTGACGCTCTTTTCGCAGGTGGAAATGATGAACCAGAGAAAAGTACCGGGGTGGATACTTTGCAGGTCTCGGGACCAAATCAAACCGAAAAAGAAATTAAAGAATTAATCGAGATAGATACCCTACGAATAGTAGATCCAAGTGAAGCAGAGGAAAGAATTAAGGATTTGATATTGCAGGCAAAAAATATATAAGTAATGTAACAAAAAACAGCTTTTAATAGCTGTTTTTTATTTGTCGTATATGCCATTTTCATACTTTACATCAAGGTGATGCAAAGGTATTGAACCATTTTCTATTTGACAAATTAGTTATTCAATGCTATGATTATATAGCAAGTGAAAAGTAGTAGCTCGCCGTCCTAACCTACG
>CAYZZT010000044.1:1765-5298 GCA_964483025.1 uncultured Candidatus Saccharibacteria bacterium
TATAGCAAGTGAAAAGTAGTAGCTCGCCGTCCTAACCTACGCAAGGTTTGTTCATTCAACACCAAGACAAATGACAAAAGAACTGACAGCCCAAAGAATGGGGGAAATCGCCCTACTAATGCTAACTGCATCATTTACGAAGGAGGTGCAGGAGGAGATATTTGATAATAAACCGGAAAATGTCGATGGAGAAATAACCGATATGTCCGAAACACTCGGCATTAAAAAAGGTGAGGTTGCAATCTTCATGACTAGGATTGTTCAGGTTGCTCATGAAAAGAGAAAGGCCCAAAGTGAGCATACTCATGCTGAGATTATATACGAACTCAGTCGAATCGCAAACAAATAACGAACTGATGTTAACCAAAACTTCCAAGCTACGCGCGAGGAAGTTTTTATTTTAATATAATTAAATAATTATAAATTCCTTAATAATCTAAACATAAATGACTATGAACAAGTAGAGTAGGGGACTTCTTTATTTTTTATTTTTACATTTTTCTTTTTTAATTTGAAACATCCCCTATCATATTCTAAAAAATAAATAGATCAAAAATAGGGTAGCTAATATTATTATTCGCAACTTTGTTCAGACAAAAAAATAGTCGGCACCAACATAAGAGGGGTGGAGTTTTTTTGATTATTATTTGTATAGCTAGCTTGGCTGAGGCAGAATATATACATGTCGCACAATATATCTTTGCGGTAACATAGGTCTATTATATAAGTATTCTATTAAGACCAAGCACATTAACCCCTTCCCCCTTATGTTAGCCATTTTACGAGCCTCTAAAATGCCCGTGGTGAAGTTTATTTTTTATTTTGGTACTAGTCTCTACCCCGCCTGAGCCCCAGAGCCAAAAGCCAATTTTTAACCCCCCCTCAAAATAGGCCATTTTTAGCCCTTTTGGCTAGAAGTAGTCAAAATCGACTTTTTGAGCATTTTTAGACTTTTTTAATAAAGTTAATTCCTTTTTGTTTGAAAATTTTTTTAAATTCAAATTCTTCTGGATCCCAGACAATTTTCTGATTACAAAAAATTTCTGGGATGACACAAAATATAGTCGCAAGTATACTTCTTATTTTGTGTCACTTTACACTTTTCTTTTTTCATTTTTAATTTGACTACCTCTCCCCTTTTTTGTACTTGACAGATAGGGTAATCGTGTGTTAATTTAATTAAGAAAGATCTTTCAACCCTAACCAATACCACCATGTCTGAAGAAACAAAAAAATTCTGGGATCTTGTAAAAGTCAAGATAAACTCAGATGGCCTAAAGGATATAGCGCTACACTATCCCGAGCTTGCCGAGGAAATCCGTGAAATTATCGCGTACCGGAAGAAGGTCAATAATTTCGACGAGCAATAAATTTTCAAGGCGCACACAACTGTGGCGCCTTTTTTATATATAGCATTCAAATGATGTTTTAAATATCAAAATCTATTTAAAATCATTAATTACACCTATAATGAATTTCCAAATTAAATTTAGTGGGTTGGCAAAAAATGTAGACCACAAATATGTGGTTACTTCTGAAATAAGAGAAAAATTGCTATTCATCGCCTCAGTAGAAAAAATTTTCTTAAAATCAAAACTTAAAAATCCAAAAAGTATAAAAGCTATAGCAGCTAGAAAAAATAAACCTGTATAGCCCTGATTATTTTTTATAAAATTTTTCATATCTTAATTTGATTACTATTTATTTGCATTCTTAATACCCTCAATTGCAACTATGAATGCTTTCCATACTATTTCAAGCAAAGGCTTTAATGCTTCGCCCCAAATAAAAGTAAATGGGACCGAAAGATAATTTACCCAAACATTTCGAATTACACCCCATACATAAGTAAAATTATTTTTTACAGGTTCAGATGTAAATATTTTTTTAAGGTCAAAACCAAGATAACTTAAAAGTAATATTGCAATAACAACAATAACTATAATTCCAATAAAGCCACGTTTAGAAATTTTCATATGGCAGATTTTTAAGGAGAGGAACGACTATAAAAATCGCCACCCCGCCCTTTGATTAATTTATAAATTATTTAAAAAAATTTAATGACCACCCAATGTACACAAATATAAATATACTGAAAACAAAAGGGCGGGGTCTATGAATACATAGTCATTATCATTCCTTGTATTCATTGAAATTATATCATAAATTAAATGCAAACAGAATTAAGATTTAAGAATTATGAATTATGAATAGAGTGCCACACCGTAGGTGTGGCATTCTACATTCATTCTTAATTCTTTATTCCTAATTCTTAATTCTACCCAGATTAATGCGGTAAGTACACCATAGGATCTAGATAAGCGCTTTTATCTGCAATAGGAATAGTAACTTGTTTACAACCAATGCTAGAAGTATATGTTTGCACTCGCATACCTTGTGTTGCAAAAACTGTTAAGTGAAGATGTGGACCCGTGGAATAACCAGTATTACCAGAAAGCCCTATAACATCACCAGTATTTACAGAGGCTCCTTGTGCCACACTTATTGCAGAAAAGTGTCCATATAGGGTTGAAAGTCCGTTTGAATGCTTTAAAAGAACCCATTTACCATAAGAATAACATCCTGCCTGAAGATCCGTGTTACCTGTAGCGGTCACAGTCCCAGCAAGAACTGCTTTTACTGGGGTACCGGTTGGTGTACCAAAATCAACCCCATTGTGTGTACCTGAAGTATATAAACGCTTTGAATCAGCTGTTAAACCAAAAAGTTGAGTAATTTTAGGATTTGCAAGTGGCCAATTAAATATTCCCGCTTTTGCACTAGCGTAACTACTCGGGTCCACTTTAATTTTTAACTGTTGTTCAAAATCAAATAATGCTCTTTCAAAAGCTTCCTTTTGAGCTTTTTTATCTACAAGTTGCTTTTGATAATTAGCTTCTTTATTTTGAGTTTCCTTAAGTACTTGAGTTTTTTCCTGTGAAGTAGTTAATACAGATTGCTTTTGAGCACCAAGAAGGCTTTTTTGTTTTTCTAATTCTTTTTTCTTTGCTTCAGTTTCCTGTTTGTCGATAGCCAAATCACGCGCAAGCCCCTGAAGCTCACGAACATTTCCTTGAACCTCATGATTTACTGTAACTAGAGCTTGTGCATAATTCCAAACATCTCCCATGCTTTCGTTTGACAAAAATATTTCAAGTGGGGATGTAGAATCTATTTCAGATAAGGCACGAATTGTTTTTCCCATTGCCAGTCTCCCCTCTTCAATTTTTTTATTTTTATCTTCAATAGATAAAGATAATTTATTTATATTTAAATTTGTTAAAGAAATATTTCCCTGTGTATAACTGATATCTTTTTCAAGTTTTTTTCTTGAAGCTTCAAGATTTTTAAGGGTGGCCTGAAGTGTGCTTTTCTCGACCCCAGTAGTTTGTAAATCAGAATTTATTTTCTTAATTTCTGCATCAAGTTGTTCTAGCATCCCCTTCTGATCACTGATTTTTTTATTTAATTCATCTACTGTTTCAGCAAGGACGGTACTCTTCAATAAAATCCTCTCCACTGTCATTCCTGCG
>CAYZZT010000045.1:0-1301 GCA_964483025.1 uncultured Candidatus Saccharibacteria bacterium
TCTTGCATATCTCGTGATGAATGATCGGCAGGCACATTCAAAGCATCAAAATTGTAATACTCTGTTTCTAGTTCGGGACCAAAAGCAATATCATATCCAATAGATTTAAAAATCTCATAGATTTCGCGAATCATTTGAGACATTGGATGGATGTGTCCTAAAACATCCTGTCCCGCAGGATGTTCGGGCGAACAATCAGCAGATTGTTTTAGTCCAGTTTCTTTATTATTGTTTTGCATATACCAAGCTTAATTTAATAAGTTTCTTACCTTCCTTTATTACAATTGTTTCATTATCTAACACCCTGAAATCTAAGACATCTTGCGTTGGTGACGAATATAACTCTACAATATTTTGTGGAGTTCTCTTATCAAGCTCAACAACCATTATTTTTGAATTTACAACCACAAGAACCACATCATTTCTACTTGGATAAAAATTAAAGGTGCCAATATTTTGTGCACTATAAACTATAAAATTACTAACACATCCGTCCTTATTTTGAATACAGAAATAAAAAGGAGTGTCTTGTGATGACCCATTCCACGTCGCTCTCAAATCTGCTCCAATTTTTTCAATCACCAATTTTTTGCTTTCAATACTAGGATATGTAGTTATAGCTTTTGTTTGCACTGTCGTGGTAGAGGTTGTTGCAACTATTTTTTTTGGAACAACAATTTTTGCCTGTGGAGCTTTAGAAGTGGTTGTTGCAAAAAGTGAAAGCAAATCTTTATATTCAACATTTGCAATCAAAGTACTTGATGCTGTAGCCGATTTTGGTATCTGCTGAGGAACTACTGTAGTTACAATTTGTTTTGGAATCAAAAATGGATAGGCTTCGGAAACTCTTTCCGCCATTACTTCTATATTTTTCTTCCAATCAATATAGCCATCTTTAACTAACTTTACAGAATAAGTATCTGGACGTAAATCCTTCACCAAAAGACCATGTTGAAAAACACTTGTAGAATTATCAAGCTTATCATCTAAATAAAGCTGAGCTCCTGTTTCAGAAGAATATACATACACTCCGCCTGTTTTTAAAAGAGAAAAGTTTTTAGTCCAGTTATAACCAAAAGAGTAAAGCAGGATAAATGGAGCAACAGCAAGAAAAACAAGAAAGAAAATAATGAAATATATAAAACGAGTTCGTGTGGACTTTGGCGTCATAATATAACTATATTAACACAGCCTGTACCGCCTGTCATTCCCGTAGAAGCAGAAATAACAGGCGGTAAAATCCGAAATCCGAAGCACGAAATTCGAAACAAATTCAAAAGAATTAAATTCTAAATTCAAAA
>CAYZZT010000045.1:1401-5297 GCA_964483025.1 uncultured Candidatus Saccharibacteria bacterium
CGATGCTTTGGAGTAACCCAAAAACCCATATATTTTCCTAACATTAATCGTGTTTGCGCATCCAATCCTGGAATAGCGCCAAAAACAAAAATAGTAATAGGAACAAAAAGCCATTGTAAAAACATTAATATTTTATGTCGCTTTTTAAAACCTTTTGGCATTTCTGGTAAAAATGTCCAGAAAACTAAAGCAGAAAACATAAGTCCTGCCATAGCTAAAATCATAAGATTTCTTGTAATGTAAGGTAAATTATATGAAAGTATTGTTTGATTAAAATTTCGTCCTCCAAGCATTAAAGGAAGCCAACCAAGCATCAAAATCAAAATTGGGTTTGTGGCTAAAGACCAATACCCTTCAAGTTGAATAAATGTTATACGAATTTTTTTGTTTAGCGATATTTGTTTATTTTTTACAAAGTTAAAAAGTATATAAGGGACATTTTCTGAACCCCAAGCCCAACGCCTTTGTTGTTTGTAAATATTTATTAAAGTTTGGAAAAAAGTTGGAGCTAAAGCTGCATCCATAGATACTGGATATGCAATAGGCACAACATGATAATCACCAGAATAAGCCATAAATGCATTCCAATAAATTCTTGAATCTTCAGAAACCATATTTTTCTGCCAGTATCCAACCTTATGAAGCGTATAGAAACTAATTGAATGTGATGAAAATGTTACAAGCTTTTCAGGGCGCTCTTGTTGGGCCATTTGCCAAAATGTACCGGAGCCCGCTACAACACGCGAAAGCGCTGGAGAATCCCAAAGATTATTATTATAAAGAGGAATGGGCTGGAATGAAGATTGATATGGTTTTTCAGCTGTCAAAAAATACCAAGTCAAACAAAGAAAATATTTTGGATAAGCAACAGTATCAATATCAAAAGCCGAAACAAGAACTTTTTTATAATCAATATTGTTTGGATCTAGAAGTTCCACACGAACCTTTTCTGCCGCGTAAGCAATATTTGAACCCTTACCACGCATTTCTCCAGGAAGTGCGTCGGGATGCTTGATAGTAAAGAAAAAACCAAATCTATCTGCATAATCAATTTTTGCCCTCTCTATTATCAGATCTGCATGTTCAGGATTTCTATCCTCACCAGATAAAACTATAATCATTTTTTTTAAATCATAGTCTGCATTTAAAATAGCATCTATTGTTTTTGAAACCACTTCGTATGATTCATGGTAGAAAGGCAAAATCACCATATGATATATTTCCTCGTGTTTTAAGTTGAGGAGCATTTTATGCCAATCCAAATTCATATTGTGGCGAGTGCGCTTCCAGTTGTGATATAGATATACAGAAAGAAAAACAGTCTTTAAAAGCCAATATAGGTCAAAAATAATAATAAAAATAGCAGCCCAAACAGGCACAAAATATGAAAGTATTATTGCCCCTAAAATAGTGCCCCAAGAAAGAAGCCCTGGGACCATTTCAAAAAAACGATATAAATATCGATCGCTTCGATTTTCCAATTCTGATGCACGGCCAATATGAAAATATGGTGACTTTGTGTATGGGAGTTCTGGTTGCATATATTGTGATTATTATAGACGTTTTAGGGATAAAGGCAATGGGAACAATCTTCGCTTGACTTATAGATGCCTATTGGTATAATGATAGTACAAATGGACATTAGTCCAACCGAGAAGCCCCCGCAAGGGGGTTTCGTTCGTTCTATGACTTCTTTATAAAATTTATCAATTTATTCTGTATTAACTCAAATTGATGAGGGGAAATTTTTCTTACAAATCGCCGAAATCTTTTAACGCTTGTAAGCCTGAGTTGAGAAAGGATGACAGTAAATATTTTGCCTTCATATTTTAAATTGTGATAATAAATTCCATCTTTTGGCTTTGTACTCATTGGCAAAACCCAAGCGACTTTATTATTAAATTTTTTCAAGACTAAGACCGGTCTTTCAAACAATTCATTTTTACCATCTTGTTCATCGCCGAGGTTTATACCAATCGAACACCACCAGATTTCACGTTCATGAAAAGCTAGGGTGTTGTGACCAATACTTTCTAAACCCTTCTTTTCTATATTCCAAGAATCAAAATCTTTCATAAGAATATATTAGCATATTTTGATTCTAGTTTCAGCAATAAAAAAGTTAGAAGTATAGTAATTAATACGATAAAACCCCAGGGGTACGGTTAACCGTACCCCTAGCAACATTATATAGGCCGGCCTATTGATTTTTAAGCTCATATTTGATAATATACTTTTCACACAAGCCGCCTTAGCTCCCCAAAGCAAAACCCGATTACGGGTTTGCTACGGTGCAAGCAGTTACAACTTCGCTAAGGTTATCTGCGAAATAGATAATGTTTCAGTTCTAGTTTTCTGTTTCCAAAATTTGGTTTATGCCGCCTTAGCTCAGTTGGTAGAGCAATACTTTTGTAAAGTAAAGGTCCTCAGTTCGAATCTGAGAGGCGGCTCACATATTAAAAAATTCCAGCCCTTGCTGGAATTTTTTAATATGTGAGCCGCCTCAGCAAGCGAAGAGTTTCGCTTGCGACAGATTCGAAAAGCGCAATAGGAGCAGATTAGCAAATCTGCGACAATGAGCTAGGGTCGTGAAAAACTTTTTGTGGCGACAAAAAGTTTATTCCTGACCGAATCTGATATAACTCCCACAAAAAAATACCGAGGTCTGACCTTGATATTTTTTATGTATTTTGAATTTTCTACTCACTACTCACCACCAACTACTCACTAACGTTTAATTTCCTTCTTATACTCCGAGATAGAATTCACAAAAAATGAAACCTGCCCTTTGTTTGTGGGAACACTTCTGCCTTTAATCATATCAACATGCTTTCCATATCGTTTATATAAATAAACATGAACCACAGAAACCAAATGAAGGATTTTCACTGGAATATTTTTTATAAAAGCTATTGAACTATGCTCTTTTGAAACAATAAAAATTTTTGTTTTTGAATACCACAAATGAGCAAATTTATCAATTTTATTTCTCCAACGTATAAATATAAAATCCCTTCCCGTCTTAAGCTCAAAAAGCTTAACTAGGATCATGGAGAGCATTCCAAGACAAGATAAAATAAAAATTGTTAGTGAAAATATCATGATTAGTTCTCAAGTGCTCCAAAACGCACAAAACGAATAATCTCAGTTTTTTCTCCAAATTTTTGAACTGCAGATTCTAGGAGTTGATTAATTGTAATTTCCGAGTTTTTAATGAATTCTTGTTCCAACAAAACTTTTTCTTTAAAATAAGAGTCAAGCTTCCCTTGAAGAATTTTCTCTTTCATTTCTTCTGGCTTCCCTTCTACCTCTGGAAGAAAAACCTCTTTTGCCTTTTCAATTTCATCTGCTGTTATATCATCTTTCTTTAGATATTTAGGTTTCTGAGCTGCAATATGCATAGCAATATCGTAGGCCATTGTTTTAAAGCCATCATTTTTTGCAACGAAATCTGTCTCGCAGGCAATCTCAACCATTGCGCCAACAGTACCTGAAGCATGAATGTATGCAGAAATCATAGAAGCATTTAATGTTCTTTCTCCTTTCTTAGCGGCAAGCTCAGCTCCTTTTTTTGAAAGGATAATCATAGCTTTTTCCATGTCTCCCCCTGCCTCCTCAAGAGCTTTCTTGCATTGCATAACTGAAATGCTTGTTTTATCCCGTAATTCTTTGACCTGTTCAATTGTAATTTCCATATATTTTTTGTGTACTAATTATACCAATAAAATAAGAATAAATAAACTATAATAACCTCGATTGGCTCTATCTCTTTGTATTGCCATCCTCGCAAATGCGAGGATCCATGTTAATTCATTTTTTAAGACTGGATTCCCGCCTCCGCGGGAATGACATAAAATCCTAGGAGTGTGAAGACCAGAATTCATTCGTGTCATTCG
>CAYZZT010000046.1:0-5225 GCA_964483025.1 uncultured Candidatus Saccharibacteria bacterium
TGGGGATAACTGGCTGAAAAATAATGAGTGTACTCACGATTATATTTTTCGCCATCCCGCCCATCTTTTTGTATTTATGGGCGGGATCCATAGCGTAATACAAAACCCAGAATTTTCTGAAGGAAAATCGCTTTTGTATTTTTGAATTTTATTCTTAATTCTTAATTCTACTCCTCCCCTAAAACAAATTTGAGTACAAATTTGTTCGGGCGAACATTTTGAGTACAAAATGTTTTAGCCTAATAATATTTTCTGATACAAATGACGGGGGGTACGGTTAACCGTACCCCCTACTCACATGGCTTCTGGCCTTTGCACTTTTGTTTAAAAAACTAATAGTATCTTGGAGGGCATGTCCTATTTCACACTTTCCAGCTTCTCCACGGCCTGCCTTGCGACTTCCTCCACTCCCATATCAAGCCCTGCTAAAATAGCACAAATGTCTGTGTCATTTTCCGCCTCACAGGAAACATATACAGATGCATCTTTTCTTGCCAAATCAAGTAAAATAGATGTTTCATTTATAAATTGTGTTGCCTTACCTTCGATCATTTTTTTACAAGCCGGAATCCTCTCCGAAAAAGGAAGACCGATAAATAAGTCCTCACTAGTTACCATAACAAAATTGTGTGTATTATTTTTTGTATTATGTATTTTCATCTACTTTTAAATCAAGTTTAATATCTTCTATCTTTCTTTGATGTATTACATTTCTAAAATTAAGCAATGCCTCTTCACGCTCTTTTTTATATAAGGATACTTTATCTTCAAACTCATCTATTATTTCTTTGATAGGGTCTCGCGTGCTCATTTTTTTATTATATCATTTTTATTTAATTTTTTTGTATTTTCATTCCGTGAGCTTGGGGTGGGACCCAAGCGCAAGGCCGGAGTGAGCGGAGGCGAGTGAGGCGTGGCCAGAAGATTTTTCACTAGAAAAATACTTGTGGATTTAGTCCTTTTATTTAAATCCGAAATTCGAAGCACGAAATCCGAAACAAATTCAAATGTTCAAAATATTAAATTCAAAACAGAATGCATTTTCAGACTGGATTCCGGACTAAATCCGGAATGACAGAAAAGCTAGTGCCTAATAGCTAGAGCCTAATCACTATCCCGTTTGATTATATTTTTCCATAATCGAATCTTCGACAAAAGATCTTTCTTGACCATATGTAAGATACGAAAGTTGTTTTAATTTATCTCCAATACCCACATCTCCTTTTGGTGGAAATGGCTCAAAAATAGAAAACGGACGTACAGGTTTACCTTGTGAAAGAATTTTCATATACGCATTTAAATTATCAACATTCATAATATCCTTTGCTGTAAACACCGGTTCAAATTGTTTTACTAAAAATTCTGCATCCTCAGCACCAACACGAAAAACTGCCATTGAGCCAACGTTTCCAAAAACAGCATCTCGGATTTTCTCATCTATTTGTTTTATAAATTGATGAGCTATTGTTAATGAAAGTTTATATTTTCTAGCCTCTGAAAGAATTGTGGAAATCGAATCTGTCGTAATATTTTGGAACTCATCTATATATAAATAGAATGGAGGAAAGTCCTCTCTCCCCACAATATCTGCACGAGAAAGTGCAGCCATTAATATTTTTCCAACAAGAATAAGTCCAATAAGATTGGCATTCATGTCGCCGAGGCGACCTTTTGAAAGGTTCACTAGCAAAATCTTTTTATTATCCATAATATCCCTAAAATTAAACGAGGATTTTTCTTGAGAAATAATCGGTCGCATAATTTCATTTGCCAAAAACACATCAAACTTGTTTGTTATATATGGAACATAATTTGCAATACCCTGATCCCCTGTTGTCTTTTCTGCATTTGCCCAAAATTGAGCAATGAGAGGATTTTTACAATGCGAAAGTTTAAAATCTCTATATTTTTTATCAGAAAGAACACGAGAAATATCCACAAGAGTAGAGCCGGACTCTGGATGCTCCATCACGAGCATTGCTGAGTTTCGAAAATATTGTTCAAAAGCAGGCCCCATAGATTCCGGACTATCACTAAACAGCTTTTTGAAAATACTAAAAAGTTCATTCACAACAAAAGTTTTTTGGTCTGGTCGAGAAATATCAAATTCGAGCATATTTAAAGCCATTGGCCGGTCCGTATATGCTGGGTCAAAATATATAACATCTTCATACCTCTCAGGTGGTACGCAAGCAAGGACAGCATCAACATCTGAGCCGTGCGGGTCTATAAAACAAACCCCTTCTCCATTTTTGATGTCCTGAATTGCCATATTTTTTAACATCACAGACTTTCCAGTACCAGTCTGCCCTATTACATACATATGACGAAGTCTATCTTCAGGTGTCATATAAATATTTTGTCTAATATTTTGATGAATATTTTCTCCCAAAAGAATTCCAGAGCCCGGCATACCAGAAGGCGCTGGGGCAGTACCGGCTTTTGCTTGTTTCAAAATTGGATTTGATGTGTAGCTTCCAGCTGGAAAATGCATTATGGTTGTTACCTCTTTTATACTCATTGGTAATACTTCACCATCTATAAAATATCTAAATGAAAAATTTCGTACTAAAACATTGAGTTTATTACCGTCACATTTTGTAAAAGAAATACTATTGCCTGTTGTATTTACAAATTGACTGAAAGTTGATTCGAGTTCACCACGGATGGATTCTGCTCTTGCTCTATTTTCTGCTGAGGCAAGTATACGAATATTCGCTGAAACAATAGGCGAGGAAACTTTCTTTTTTAAACTATCCGCAATTCCTTGGTCGATATATTTTTGTTCAAACGCATCTTTTTCTTTTTTCTTATTATCCCCCTTTATAGTTTCTTTCACCATAATTTTAAGTTCCTTCTTTATCTCATCCATAAAACCATATGTTATATCAAGGGCTTCTTTTTTTGATTTACCCTTTTCCACCTCCTCTAAAGCCTTCTTAAATCGTGAAAGATAATAATCACCGTGTGGATTTAATACAATTTGAATAGAAGCACCTTCCCCAACCTTATTCATTTTTGAAAATGAATTTAAAAGAGCGTTCAATGGGTCGTGATCATATTCTTCATATGTTTTTATTGGAAGAGCATCACTTTTTTCATATGAAGCATACGAACCACTTGTAAAACCGGTCTCATTGAAAATATTATAGTCATCGTGTTTTGGTAAAACTTTTGCTTTTGGAAAAAATGACAAAACTTGCTTTTCAAAAAGGTCTGCATGTTCAGAGGGTAAAGACATATAAAAAACAGTTTCCTGCTCCGCATGAGACTGAGCAAGCTCAATAGTAATGTAATCGTGAAAACTATTTATGCCTCCCGCATTTAAAAGACCAGCATAAAGTTGTTCCATTCCTGAAACAAATTCTTTCAAAGGTTTTGGCTTTTCTTCTTTTTCAGCATCAGGAAAAGAAATTTCATAAAGCATTCTCTTGAGAGCTTTATAAAGTGGGGTCTTTTCTTTAAGACCCTCCACAGGGTATCCCTTACCAATATATTCCACTAAAAACCTATGGAAATCATCTTCGATATGAGGATTCTTCAAGGCTTCAACAATCTGTATTGTATTTAATATCCCTTTCTCTTGAAGTATCCCCAAAAGCTCTTCTATTTTCTTATCGTGTTCCTCCGGAGAAAGGTCTAGTACTATCCCCTCTATAGCTGAATGTGTGAGCATAAAATCTCTGTGCAAAGCTTCTTCTGGTGTTGTTTTTTTATATACATCAATTTCCTCGCGAATTATTTCTTCACGATTTATTTTCTCTCCTTTTTCAGCATAATTCTTTTCAAGTGATGCTACCCTGTTACGCAAAAAATCCAACTCTTCTTTTGAATTTGTAAAATTTTTTTCTTCTGAAAAATTGGGGTTCATATAGCTATTATTATACAATACTTTGTATAATAATAGAATTTTTAATTTTGTAATTTTTAATTTTTAAAATAATGTAATAATTTTTATAAAAAAATCCCCCCGACCTGCCAAAAGTTAATTTGGAGAGGTTGGAGGAAATGAGAAACTATTTGATATTAGTGTCGAATCGGGACTGGGATCGCAACCATCATGTGGCCCACATTAATAATGTCCTTGTTATTAAATGAGTGAAGAATGCACACCGGTTCTTGCTCATTAAACCAAGCGCACAGCACTGCATACTCATCGCCTTGCCTTATTAAGAAGAGGTACTTAGTTTGATCAGCTTTGTCGAGCAATTTGTAATAAAGAGCAAAAATATCAGTAACCTGATCTGGCGTAAAACAATACTCCTCCAGACTCATCCTCTTATGGCCAACAGGGAAAAGTTCAGTAAATGAGCCGGCAAAAGAAGAGACAAATTCAACCCGACTCTCGGGCCGAGGTTCGCTTTCAAGATCACCATATTTATACTGAAGTCCAAATTCCGCAAAGTTTGAACCGAAATATGCTTTTAGGGTATAGATATCGCGAACGTTTGTTTCCGGAATCTCTAGAATTGATAATCCACCTTTGACATAGGCCTGAAAATCAGTCCAACACTTCTCCTTTCGAAGGAATTTTTTTATTTCTCCCTTCCAAATTTCAGCATTTAAACCAGTCAGTTTTTCAAGCAGATCGACGAGAGTTCCCCACATTTCTGAAGGAACCGTCACAATCAACTTCACAATTTTACCGAGCATTTCATTCATGGTCAGTTTTATTTCTATTTTCTTGTTTTCACCGTGACAAAGACCAACGCGGCTTTGCGACAGTATAAAAAAGCCTATTTTAAGCCACTTTATACTATCGCAAAAACTATTTAAAAGAGCTATATTTATACGCACATTACCATTTTTCTTAAGTTTTGCAACCCCAATAAAAATAGCCTGTATTTTTTGTAGCCAAAAAATACAGCCCGCTACCCAACCGTTAAAAAGTTGGCGAAGGGCACATTTAGACAAAATAACCGGAGTGAAAGTGTTACTTTTTGCGAGCATTTGCAGCCGAAAAGCATGGTCTTTTTGTAATCAAAAAGTTTTCGGCGAAACCGAAGCGAGCCACGGCAGGGTGGCGGAGCGGTCGCAAAAAGTAATACTGAACGGTATTATAGAAAATACGACATGGATTCCCGATCAGGTCGGGAATGACAATGCGGGAGAGAGACTGGATTCCTGCCTTACAGGCACTGTACACTTTTCGCTTTTTGAATACAAAATGCTCAAAGTCTTGCGCTTGGGTCACGTATAATTTCTTGCTAGAAATTTACTCGACC
>CAYZZT010000047.1:0-5091 GCA_964483025.1 uncultured Candidatus Saccharibacteria bacterium
ATTATAAAGAAGATTATGATGGATATGGCGGAATTGAAAAATATTATAATGATTTATTGAAGGGCACAAATGGTAAAAAACTTACAGAGACAGATGCTTTGGGTAAAGTTACTTCTACAAGTGTTCTGGAGCCACCAAAGCATGGAGAAGAATTGAAGCTCACAATCGATAAAGGTGTTCAGGCAAAAATGTATGAAATAATTGCAAAACTCTCAAGAGATTCTGGTTTTGATGGAGGAGCGGGAGCGATTATGGATGTAAATACTGGAGAAATACTCGCAGTAACCTCATATCCAGAATATGACTCAAATGTTATGACAGACGGGCAGGATTCTGCTGTTATAGGCGCGTATTTTAAAGACAAAAGAAATCCATTTATTGAAAGAGCTATCGACGGGCTTTATACTCCTGGTTCTATTATAAAACCTTTTATGGCTATCGCTGCTTTGGAGGAAAATACAATTTCTCCAAATAAACAAATTTTAAGTACCGGTTCTATAAGTATTCCAAATCCATATAATCCAAAAGAAAAAACTATTTTTAAGGATTGGAAGGCAAATGGATGGGTGGATATGCGACATGCTATATCTGTTTCTTGCGATGTATATTTTTATGCTGTTGGTGGTGGATATGCAGATCAAAAAGGTTTAGGTATTGCAAATATCGAAAAATATATGAGACTTTTTGGTTTTGGACAACCACTTCCGGATTCGTTTTTTGCGAGCAAAGCAGGTTTGATTCCTACGCCGGAGTGGAAAGCAAAGACTTTTCCAACAGATTCTGTGTGGCGTCTTGGAAATACATATCACTCTTCTATTGGACAATATGGTTTTCAGGTCACGCCAATGCAGGCACTTCGAGCTGTGGCATCTCTAGCAAATAATGGCAAATTACTTTCACCTGTTATTTTGAAGGATGTTACTGCTAACTCGTTGCCTCAAGAAATACCTGTTGATAAAGCAAATATACAAATTGCAAAAGAGGGGATGAGGCTCTCTGTAACAGAGGGTGTTGCTAAGGGTTTGAATATGGAAGCTTTGCACGTGGCTGCAAAAACAGGGACAGCCGAGCTTGGTGTAAAAAAAGATTTTGTGAATTCTTGGGTGACAGGTTTCTTTCCTTATGAAAATCCAAAATATGCTTTTGTGGTGATGATGGAAAGGGGCTCTGTAAAAAATACTGTGGGAGGTGTATTTGTGATGAGAACACTTTTGGAGTGGATGTATGCGAATACGCCGGAGTATGTGAAGTGACACAAAACAACGAGCGAAGCGACTATGTTTTGTGTCATCCCAGAAATCCGACCCGAGAGGATTATCTGGGATCCAGGACTCGACTCGAAATTTTTCAGACTGGAATTTCCCGACCTACTGTCGCAGTACACCTTTTCGACTTTTTGTTTCGCTTCACTCACAAAAATTCTGAAAAGCTTTTTCATTCTGGTACTCACCAGAATTTCAACCTCCGCGGGAATGACAAATGCAAAGTGGTAAAAATGCAAAATAAAAACTGCTCACTAGAAATTTTGGGAGCGGATTTGGGTTTAGATTAGGAACCCGCAGGTTCTCAGCTTCATCAACTCCATAGCTAATCGGTGTTGATTGATAACTTTCGAGGTTGGGTCTGTGGCTTTGTCGATACTGATCAACAACCAAGTGGAAAGAGGTGTCTCACTTCCCAGAGAAACACATTCTCCCATCGAGATTTCTTGTGCGACAACTTCCTTTTCACTTTTGATTTCCTCAGTGTAGTAATTATTGAAGTCCTCTTCAGAAGCGAACTGATTCCATGTAATAAGGCCATTATATGGGCCATTGGTAATATTGCGAAATGCTACATTGTACATATTCATTATGGTTTGTTGTTTTGTGGCGGCATATCCATAAGCAATTTACTACTTATTCTAAAAATGTCAAATCCAAAATGAAAACCCTAGCAAGTGTACTTGCTAGGGTTTGGTAAAAAACTCGTTTCGATTGGGTTATAAACCCATGTCTCGGAGTTTGTTTTCGCAATCAATTAAACAGCCGACACCAAATTCAGGGATTTGCATCAAATCACCTGTCTTCTTGAAGACCAATGTGAGCAAGTCGCCGATGGTTTTGATTTTCTTCGCCTTTTTGGTGAGGCAATTGAATGTTCTTGTCTTGAGTCCGAGTTCGGAAATGGGCAGTGTCTTGATTGTCTCAAGGTCACCACTGGGCTTCTTTGCACGTTTCTTGATATGAGTCGTCTTCGGCATTTTCTTGCCGTTGGCTCTATCGACGAGTCGGATAACAACAGAAGCTACAGGCTCGATCGGCTCGCTATCCAACCAGAAGACCGGTCTGTGTCCCTTGGGGAACATTTTCCGCTTCTTCTTGAAATAGGGGGAGAGGAGGTCGAGGAGTTCGGCTTGGTCGCGACGGTTCATTCTTGGTTGCATTTGTTTTGGGACTATCCCATTTTGAATTATATACCAATTCAAGCAAAAAGTCAAATTGTGTTGCAAAATGTGTGTAAGGCGAAAATGTGAAATTTGTAGTCAATAATTAGAACATTTACAACATTTAGAACACGTATAACAATATTTATCTTGTTTTTTTCTGCTTTTCTGCTATTATACAAAAATATGGATACATCAAAACACTATCTAACAAAAGAAAAATTAGAAGAGCTCAAAGGGGAGCTTGTTGTTTTAAAGACAAAAAAACGCAAAGAGATTGCGGAGGATTTGGAGTATGCACGAGCTCTCGGTGATCTTTCTGAAAATGCCGAATATCATGCGGCGAGAGAAATGCAGGCGAATGTGGAAGACCGAATAAATAAGATTGAAGATATTTTGAAAAACGCTGAAATAGTTACTTTTCAACATAGTGAAAGTGTGAATATGGGCTCTACTGTAACAATACAGAAAATTGCTGATAAAGTTGAAAAAACATATACAATTGTGGGTTCAGAAGAATCAAATATGTCTTTGCAGAAAATTTCAAATATTTCTCCACTCGGAAAAGAATTGATGGGAAGGAAGAAAGGTGATACATTTAAATTAACTACACCCGCAGGTGTTGTTGATTATAAAATAATATCAATAGCGTAGAGGGAATGTTCTAGTGTTTTAAATGTTCTAGATGTTCTATATGTTTTGAGTTTATTTTTTATTTTTTATTTTTTATTTTTAAATTTGAAACATGGCCTCAATTGATGAGCTACGCGAGGTTCGCTTAGCAAAACTAGAAAAACTAAAAGAAAAGGGGATTGACCCATATCCCTCAACTACTTTTGCTACACATACAATATCAAAAGCTGTAGAAGATTTTGATAAACTTTCGGAATCACAGGAAATTGTAACACTTGACGGGCGAGTGATGTCCATTCGTGCACAAGGGGCATTAATTTTCTTAAATTTTTTCGATGGTACAGGAAATTTTCAGGCGCTTCTAAAGAATGAGGAAAATACAAAAGATGCTTTCGAGCTTTTCCTCGATACTGTTGACATTGGAGATTTTATTGAAATGTCTGGTACGCTTTTTGTAACTAAAACTGGGCAGAAAACAATACAAGTTGGAGCTTGGAGAATGCTCACAAAAACTTTACTTCCACTTCCAGAAAAATGGCATGGCCTTCAAGATGCTGACGAAAGATTTCGTAAGCGATATCTTGATTTGCTTGGAAATGAAGAAATCCGTGATTATTTTGTAAAGAAAGCAAAATTTTGGAAAACAGCTCGTGATTTTTTTACTGATAAAGATTTTCTAGAAGTTGAAACACCTACTTTAGAAATTACAACTGGAGGTGCAGAAGCTCGACCGTTTAAAACGCATCATAACGATTTTGATATTGATGTATTTTTGCGAATTTCAGTCGGTGAGCTTTGGCAAAAAAGATTAATGGCTGGAGGTTTTCCTCGAACATTTGAAATTGGTAAGGTTTACAGAAATGAGGGGACAAGCCCTGACCATTTGCAGGAATTTACAAATTTGGAATGCTATTCTGCTTTTATGAATTTAGATCAAGGCAAGGCCTTGGTGAGAGATTTGTATATTAAATTAGCGACTGAAGTTTTTGGAAAAACAGAATTTACAACAAGGGGCCACACTTTTGATTTAGGTAATGAATGGGGAGAAATTGATTATGTTTCTGAAGTGGAAAAACAAACAGGTGTAAATGTGCTTGATGCAACAGAGAAGGAGATGGAAGAAGCTCTACAGAAACTCGGTGTGAAGTATGATGGGAAAAATAGAGAGAGAATGATGGACTCACTTTGGAAATATTGTCGGAAAAATATTTCAGGCCCTGTATTTCTTGTGAATCATCCAAAGGTTGTGGCACCACTTTCAAAGGAGAATAAAGATGATCCTCGCAAAACAGAAATGTTTCAAGTGATAATTGCTGGAAGTGAGATTGGAAGGGCTCATGCAGAGCTTAATGACCCAATTGATCAAGCTAAACGATTTGAAATTCAAAATAAGTTGATTGCGGAAGGGGATGAAGAGGCAATGATGCCAGATACAGAATTTGTTGAGATGCTCGAGCATGGTATGCCACCCGTATTTGGATTTGGTTTTGGTGAAAGATTTTTCTCATTCCTTTTGGATAAACCAATACGAGATACACAAATGTTTCCGCTGATGAAGCCTCAAGAAAAATAAGAAGCAAAGCGACTATATTTTTCTTGAGCCCCGCCCTTCTTTAAGTATTTAAGGGCGGGGTGGGTGAGAAAGACATATAACACATAACACATAACATATAACAAATAGCCAGATTTTACGAAGTAAAATCTGGGTTTTTTGATGTTGCTATTGACTGGAGACTACATAATATTTACTGCACAAAACTGTGGATAACTTTGTTGTGCTTTGGTATGGTGTGGGATATAATGGTAAGTAAGTGGGAAGGAGTGGTATATTTTTAAGAAGGTTGAAAACCGACTATAAAAATAACCACCCCGCCCTTCGGGCCGGCATTTAAGGGCGGGGTATAGAGAAAGTCGGGTAGGTTTAGTAAAGTAAATTTAAGGAGGGATAAACCCCGCCCTTAAATACATAAAGAAGGGCGGGGTGACGATTTTCATAGTCGCTACGCTACTTGAAAATCAGTCACATGCTCATA
>CAYZZT010000048.1:0-4806 GCA_964483025.1 uncultured Candidatus Saccharibacteria bacterium
GCGAATGCGAGGTAAGCTCGGAAGAGTTTTCGAGCGCAAGGACGGAGACTGACGAGTCGAGTCGTGGTCAGGAGATTTTTCAGCAGAAAAATACTCTTGACCCAAGTTCGAAATTTTCAGACTGGATTCCGGTCTTCACCGGAATGACAGATAGAAGTTTTGTTTAGAAATATTATTACAAGTATTATACACCGTATTGTTATTTCGGCGAAGACAAGATGTGGATGGCCAAAAAGAGAACCCTTCAAACTTTTTGTTTAAGAATATTCATTGAATACAATGAATATTCAAAAATTTAGATAAACAAAAACTTAGTAGGGCAAAGAAAAACCGCACACTTTCGTATGCGGTTAGATGGGCTTACTTGCCCCTAATGTAGCTTATAGCGTCTTTTGCACTATATGAATAGAAAGGAGATATTTTTCTTCTGCCTCTATTTATACAAGCCCAAACCGGGTCGAGGTCATCACCTGCAGTAACAAACGGTGTCTCGCCTTCCCGGGCTCCCACAGTCGCACAGAGCCCTGCACAGATACACATACAACCTTCTGTATCAGTCGCTTTACCACCCTTACGGACGTATTCAGCAACAGGTTCAGCTCTGCAACGGAAGATTATCTCACCATCTTGCCACACAGGTTTCCTAAGGTATCCCAAACTACAATTACGTTTTCGCGAATCGTATATTTTCTTGTCGTACATTGTTCCGTACAGACAAAATACTTTTATTGGGAAGCCGGTTGGTGAAGCCACGGCATTGGTATGCACAGATGCCTCCCCGCGATATATAAGAGCTAATGCTGTTGTCTTAAGCAAAGAAACCATACCGGAGTCCTCGCAGAATGCAAAAATAGTTCCTGCTTGAATTCCTGTAGCTCCTTGAGACAAAGCTTTTTCAAAACTCTCTGGTGATGCAAATGACCCAGCGAGCCAAAATGGCAGTCCAATTTTTACAAACTCCTCTGGCTTGATTATATCTTTATCACCATATATTGGTTCTCCTTCTGGATCAAGCTTAAGTACTCCACGGGGTGGAGCATTGTGCCCTCCAGCAGTGTTAGTTTCTACAATAAATCCATCAATTTTCTCTGGGCACCACTCAATCAGTTTTTTTGCCAGCACATGCGAGGAAACAATCGGCAAAAATAAAGGTCTGATCATTTTGGGTAATCTTCCACCTAAAAACTCGGCTGGATTTAATCTAACATAACCAAACTCAGCTTTACGTTCTTCCGGCAGATCTTTTACCTCTATTGGATAGGAAACAATATTTCCACATAGAATGTTATCTATGACCATAGGAATGTGTCTTGGTATCCCCGCACCCATTACAATGCCGTCTACATTTGCAAGCATTGCGCCCAAAAGAGTGAAGATGTGAGGTATTTGAATGTCTTCTAAACAATTGACAAAGATAGGATTGTTATGTCCTTCTTTTGCAAGCCACACAAATGCATAAATGGCACAGATGGTGAGAGCGACTAGCTTGCGAGGGGGAGTAAAACTCCACATCGGAATTTCTTTTAGCTTTTCACCTTTTGCAATTCCACCTTTCACATAATATTCATCGAGCACCATTTTTGCAATTTCTGGAAACGGAAAATGCTTCAATGCTCTGTGGAAGTGTTTACCCTCGTCACCTTTTTGAAGGGCAACAGCAAGTAAATTTGCAACAGCGGTACCTGAAACAGTACCAATAGCTCCCGCTTTCGCTGAAGCCTTAGCCAGTCTCCATCCGGAGACACCGACTCCCATACCACCCTGAATGATTGGTCTTGCGACCTTCTTCATCGACTTCTTGTTGTTTTTCAAACAAGAAAGTATATCTTTGAACAATCTTTTAATTTTTGTGATCATATAGCCTACTTTCTACTTTGGTTGTTGAATGAACTGAGGCCATTTTTCATATTATCACAAAATTTGAATTTAGGTCACGAATTTCAATATTATAATTGTTTAAAAATTCTTTTATATAATCAAGTATTACACCACTTACCCATTCGTACGAATGGGTAAGCGGGACAAAAAGAAATTCCCTTAAATTTTTATAGGTTATTAGTTAATTATAAATAATTATTTTGTTTATTCATACTTTATTGGGCTAATTAACCATGAAATTGCAGAAAGAAATGAATAGAAAAACATATGGAAAGAAATAGTATACCAAAGACTTCCAGTGCTTAAAAGAATTGTTGCAAAAATTGGCGCGCCAAGTATTGCCCAAAAGAAATAAAATGCGCCTATTCTTTTTCCTTGCAAAATAAAAAGGGGTAGATGTGCAAGAATAAAAGATAAAGCTCCGAGAAAAAGTATAGAAATTGAAAGTTTGTAATTCTCAGCTATAAGTAAAATTATTGCGCCAAAAAAAGTTTGCTGAAAAATTATCTCAGCAAATTTTGGAACAATATATTTCTTGTCAAGAAGTTTCCAATAATGATGGTCTTCAGGAAATTGTGCCTTTGGTCCAGTAAATAGTTTTGGAAGATATTTATATAGCCAATATGTTACTAATACAGAAAAGACGACTATGAAAATTGCCAATGGTCTCAAAGCAAAAAGAGAGAAAACTTGCGGGTATACAAATCCCAGTATTAGTGATGAAAATATAAAGTAAGTAAATGTGGCTCTGGGATGTTCAATATATTCTTTTCTGTGCGCATCAAAACGCTCAAAAAAGCTCCAGAAAATAACGGAAATAAAGAGTATCCAAAACAAAGGATGTTCAATCATGCGCGTATTTTAACATATATTAAAGAATTATATATAGCATGGGCATACCCACATACTTATTTTCTTCTTCTTCACCCATTCGTACGAATGGGTGAAGGTAATGAATTTGAGATAATACTATCTCTAATTAACCCTTCTGTTTGTCATTCCCGCCCCCGTATTCACGAGGATAAACTCCGGCGGGAATCCAGTCTGAAAAATTGAGACCTGTGTCACACATAATTTCTTGCAAAAGTATTTTTTTACTAAAAAATCTTTTCCACATGTCACGTATAAAATTCTACTGAATTTTTACGCGACCCCATCACATATAAAATTCTGCTGAATTTTTACGCGATCCCACCTCAGCTCGTCAGCTTCCGGTCTTGCGAAAGCGTACTCACGCTTTCTCACTCGCTCGCCTTCCTCCGGCCTTGCGAAAGCATACCCATGCTTTCTCACTCAGACCGCCGTCTTCCGCCCTTGCACTCAGATACCAATCTGAGCTCACTAGAAATTTACGCGACCCCGTCTCGGCTCGACAGCCTGCGACCGTGTAATCTGGTACCCACCAGATCCCACCCATGCATTCACGAGGATGACAGAAATGTGAATGGGTTAATTAGAAATGGTCGAAAGATACAAAAAAACTTCATATTTACATGAAGTTTTTTGCTTAATAATATTTAGGAAACTCTATGATTTTTATACTAGATGCTAATTGAAAAATTATATTTACTTCTAACTTGCCCATTGTACACATAAGATATTACACCAGTTGCGGATCTTTCAGTGTTAAATTGTCCTGATATTTTAAATCCATCTGTTGGATATAGGTTTCCATTATCTCCTCTACTTCCATTTACAATACCATTTTGATAACTAAATTTTCCATTTATTATTGGCATTGTATATCCAGTATAATTTTGAGGGTAAAAAGTTACAAAGCTTTTACCGTCTGTTCTAGTTGTTACAAGAAATTCACTAGAATTATATGGGTTACTTTGATATGGGAAAGGATAATATCCAGAAACAGGAACTATAGCAGAAACAGTAATTATAGCCGGGGTACTTATAATAGCTCCATATGATGCTGTAATGTTTGCTGTGCCAGCTATACCTGTTGTAACTAAACCTGTAGAGCTCACACTTGCAACCAAAGTATTACTTGATTTCCATGAAATTTTTGCAGTCATTGGGTTTCCTTCTTGGTCAAGAGTGGTTGCTGTTAATTGTTTACTTGCACCATTTGTTCCCAAATTTGCTGTTGTTGGAGATATTTGTATTGAAGAAGGAGTCTGTGCACCAGCTACGGTAACGACTGTAGGAGCACTGTAAACTCCAAAAGATGAAGCTATAATGTTGGTTTTACCAGCAGATATTGGTTTAACTTGTCCTTTACTATTGACTGTCGCCACTCCTGTATTGCTAGAAGACCAAGTAATTTTAGTTTTTGTTGCAATTAGATTGCCAAATTGATCAAGTCTTGTTGCTGTTAATTGCTGTTTTGCCCCACCAATACTTAAAGTGGCTATTGTGGGTGAAATACTAATTTTACTTAGTACTGGGATTTCCGCTGCATTGGCTGTTAATATGCCAAATGATGATGCACTTCCTAATAGAATTAGGGCTAATATTTTATTCATATTTTTAAATATTATGTTAATAATCTAAAATTTGAACAATTTCTGCCCATAGCATATTCCTTTAAATTCTGTTGTCAAGAAGTTATTACCTATAGTAATAATTGTTCGATTCATCACTGAACTATTCTCTTATTCGTGAGAATAAGAGAATAGTTAAAATTACAAATGATTAACAATTATTTTAGAAAGTCTGGAAGACGTTTTTGATAAAAAATAAAATACAGATAAATTTTTCTGTTCCCTATCAACCATATTTGCTGTAAATAATACAGCAAGATGTCTCGATGTGGATTTCAAAGATAATTTGATGTGACTTGAAATATCGGTCACACTCGCATTTTTTTTAGTCTTAAGATATTTTAAAATTTGTAAACGTCGACCATTAGCGAATGCTTTTAGAATTTTTTCATATTCTTTCATAAGATAATTATACTCCGAATAAATTAATATT
>CAYZZT010000049.1:0-4713 GCA_964483025.1 uncultured Candidatus Saccharibacteria bacterium
CCCTCTATTTCAGGGATATTAAATGTTTGTTCTGTGTACATGATAATTTAAAATTAAATTGATAAGTTATCCATCCGTTTGTCATTCCCGCGAAGGCGGGAATCCATGAATTTGATTCTTCAGACTGGATTCCCACCTTCGCGGGAATGACAGAAGAGAGTCTAGGAAAATGACAGGAAGATATGTATAAATTATAACATCCTTTAGGTATAATGTATGAGTGAAACGAAAAGTCATCCTCATCTCTTTTTCATTTTTTCTAATTCTAAATATTTTTATTTGGAGCGCTATTTATATACAGGGGCACGGAAAATTAAAAGTGGATTTTCTTGATGTGGGGCAGGGGGATTCTATTTATATACAAGCGCCGAATGGAAATAACATTTTGATTGATGGGGGAATTGATAGGAAGGTTTTGAGTTCGCTTGGGAATGTTTTGCCGTTTGGAAATAAAAAAATTGATATAGTGTTAGGAACTCACCCCGATGCAGACCATATTGGTGGGCTACCATTTGTTTTTGATAACTATAAAGTTTCCGCTTATATTGATAATGGAGCAAAAAGTGATTCCGGTGTTTGGAGGACTTTGGAAAATAAAATTGAAAGTGAAAAAAGCCAGAGGGTGGAGGCGAAAGCTGGAATGAGAATAATTTTGGATCAAGATAAAAATATCGTTCTCTATGTTCTTTCCCCGTATATGAATGTTAATAAGGTGAATGATACGAATATGGGTTCGATTGTTGGGAAACTTTCTTACGGATCTAGTACATTTATGCTCACTGGCGATGCTCCGATAAATGTTGAGCAGAATTTGGTTAAGAAATTTGGGAGTAGTTTGGAGAGTGATGTTTTGAAAGTGGGGCATCATGGTTCAAAAACTTCTTCGAGTGAAGCTTTTTTGAAAGCAGTCGCTCCGCAATTTGCAATTATTTCTGTAAGTGCAAAAAATATGTATGGACATCCGCACAAGGAAGTTATTGATTTGCTAAATAAATTAGGAATAAAGATATTGAGAACGAGCGAGAATGGAACGGTAAAGTGTGAGAGCGGTGGAGGGGAGGTGGTGTGTAGATAACACACAACATATAACATATAACATATAACACATAATAAACACTATGCAGATTAATGACGGCCGTCACTAATCTGCATAGTCGTTTTTTTATGGAGAAATATTTAGGGTTGATAGACGTACATAAAAAGCGTGGTCGCGCTTTTTATGTACATCTTTGTTTTATCCATTTGACAATAGGCCGAGGGGGGGGGCTACAATTAGGGGTATTAGAAATTTAATTAAAAGATATGGAACAAAATGTGCAAATAAAGGATGCGTGGTGGGTTGCTTATAAAAATTTTCTACATGTTTCATATTTCGGAGTTTTCCTTACTGTTCTTTTAACAGTTCTTTTTTTTGTAAATACTGCAGAAACTAAAGGATTAATAAGTTTAAAATCAATTATAGCAACTTTAATTTTTACAGTAGTTTGGTATTACCTTGCCCAAAAATTTAAGAAGCGAGAAAAGAGTGCTGTGTCATTTGGATATATTTTTTTGATAATTACTCTTGTGTTAAATCTTATCTCGGGAATAAATATTATTGTAATTTTGATTTCTTTATATTTTTTATATCTTGTGTACAAGGCAAGTAAATCAAGTGTAGCTGTGTAAGTAGATAATTCTAAAGGATATTGATTTATGTATAATTCAAATATTACAAAAGCTGTTCCAGCATTACCCATTGTAATATTCGTTATGTGGACACAGCTTTCTTCTAACATGGCAAATCATCCGTTTTATGGAGGATTGGCTTTTTTAATGTTTGCGATATATTCATTTTATGCTGCATTTATGGGAGATAAGAATTTAGAGTTTAAATATGGAAATAATTGGAGGGGTGCAATGATTCTTACTGGATTATTGTTTATTCTGTTCTCGTTTACGTTAATGTATAAAGATCAAAATATAATATTTACAATGATAGTTGGTTTATCATATTTATTATATTTATATTTAATTGGTAAATTATTTCCAAGTATGGTGGGTACGAAAGGTAGTATAAGTAATATTTTTGGTCGTGCTCTAAAATTACTGTTGATTTCACTTTCTGTTGTATTATTGATAGGTAGCCTTGCTTTCATTTTGATTATTTATTTAAAATAATTTAATTCATTTTATTGCAAATTTTCAGACTGGATTCCGGACTAAATCCGGAATGACAAAATACGAGTAAGATAAAGAAAACCGGTCGAGCGCGAAGCGCTCGACCGGTTTTTTGTATTTAGAATTTTGTATTGCTTGTCCACTAAGGACTAAAGACTAATGACTAAAAACTACTTCAGTAGCCCCGCCTTCTTCAAGGTAGCAAATGCGCCGTTTTTCTGGATTGTCTTTAGTGCTCGAGTTGAAATTGTCATTATAATAGTCTTTTTTAGCTCAGGTACGTAAATTCGCTTCTTCTGGAGGTTGGCGTACTTTCGTACCTTTCCAGTAGGGTTGTATTGAGTAGCACGAGTGGCGTTTGAGTAGCCCCCTGCCATTCGTGAAGATTTTTTTGTAATTGCACATTCTTTGGCCATAAGTGGAGGCTATGCTATCATATAACGCATATGGATGTCAATTTTATATTTTCAATAATTATCGTTATTATGTCGGTTGTTGTGCATGAAGTTTCGCACGGATATGCTGCGGATGCTTTGGGCGACCCCACACCTCGCTTGCAGGGGAGATTAACATTAAACCCACTAAAGCATTTGGACCTTTTTGGTTCGGTACTTTTTCCGGCTTTAAGCTATATGGTGGGTGGTATTATCTTTGGATGGGCAAAACCTGTGATGATAAATCCATACAATTTGAAGGCTAAAAAGTGGGGAGAGGCAATTGTGGCTTTTGCAGGGCCCCTATCAAATATTGTATTGGCTGTTATTTTTTCAATGCTTATTCGTTTTGCTGATATTTTGGGACTTTCTTCAGCTTTTGTGACTTTCTCGATGACGATAGTGGTTATGAACATTGTTTTGGCGATATTTAACCTTATTCCCATTCCACCTCTGGATGGCTCAAAGATTCTGTTTGCAATTTTGCCAGCTAGGTTTATGCATATTAGATATAAGCTCGAGCAGTATGGTTTTATGATTGTTTTGATATTTATTATCTTTATGGGAGCTTTGCTTAATCCGGTGATTAATTTTTTGTTGAGATTGTTGGTTGGCTAAAACAATTGTACTCAATTGTTCGCCCGAACAAATTTGAGTACAAATTTGTTTTAGGGGGTAGAGGGCAACACATAACTCATAACATATAACTTATAACAAAATACAAAAGAGCGGGTTTGGCTTCGCCAAACCCGCCCTTTGGTTGATGTTGACAACAGCTCCCGTCTATGGTAGTATTATATTTGGCTTCGTGTAATCAACCAAAACCAGTATTGATATGAGTACATTAAAACAAAAAGTCGAGAGTGATCTGAAGAAACTCAAACAGATGGAATCGGCAAAAAATAGGGAAGAACAGAGAATTGTCAAAGAGTTTCTGGTCCTCTTGCTTTGGCTTGAGGGTAATTTACCTGATTTGGTAAGTTTGCCTTTCGGGTGCCTTATCCGCAATGGGGTATTTTATGCCACCGGTGGAAGCGAGCAAGATAGGATGAGGATCAATTTATCAACAAAATTCTTACAACTCAAAAAGCCAGACATGTTGGCTTTAGTACGATTTGCCACCAACGGCTTCGTTAAAGAGTTGAAGAAAAATATTCGGGCTGAAACGAAGAATTTTAGGCCTGAAATAAGTCGTCTCAAGAAGGTTTCTATTCCAACCTCACTTTGATTCTGCTTGAATCGTTTGTGTTTTCACCCACCCGATCGCGTTGCGAAAGGGTGGTTTTTTATTGGGTTGTTTTATATTTAGGATTTTGATATTTGAATGCGAATGCTGGATCCCCGGAGTACCGAGGACGACACAAAACATAGTCGCTTCGCTCGTTGTTTTGTGTCGATTTGTTTCGGATTTCGTGCTTCGAATTTCGGATTTTGCCGACTGGATTCCCGCCTTACAGGCGCTGTACACTTTTCGCATTTTGATTACAAAACGCTCAAAGTCTTGCGCTTGGGCCCCACCCCAAGCTCACCTCCGCGGGAATGACAGCGGGAGCTATTGCTTTTTTCCTGGGTTTATAGTAGATTAGTCGGTACTTTATGCCAACAGTAAATCAATTAATAAAGCGCAATAGAAACAAAACAAAGAGAAAGTCAGCTGCGGTTGCACTTACTCGTGGTTTCAATGTGCTAGAAAACAGACCTTCTTTTTATGTATCTCCTTTTAAACGAGGTGTATGTACAAAGGTTACTACCAAAACTCCAAAGAAGCCAAACTCAGCTGTTCGAAAGATTGCGAGAGTTCGACTTACAAACGGAATGGAAGTTACAGCGTATATTCCAGGAATAGGACATAACTTGCAGGAGCACTCGGTGGTACTTTTACGAGGAGGAAAAGTAAAGGATGTTGGTATTCGATATACTGTAGTTCGTGGAAAGCTTGATGCTGGAGGAGTTGAAACTCGGCGAAAAGGACGAAGCCAGTATGGGAATAAGAGACCGAAAGTGGCCAAGAAATAATTTTTAATTTTTAAGCACAAATTGACAGCAAAATAAGGAATGTAATCATGACTATATTTTGTGTCATCCTCGCGAATGCGGGGATCCAGGTCTTGAATTTTCA
>CAYZZT010000050.1:0-1224 GCA_964483025.1 uncultured Candidatus Saccharibacteria bacterium
ACCTGTTTGCAAAGTATCGCTTGTTTCTCCACCGAAATTGACCCGGGGGTGACATTACACGAAACTAGTGAAAGTGACATAGCTATGAAAGCTATACAAATTACAACAAAAAAATTCGAGCAAATTTTTGTTTTCATTTTTTCTCCTTTCTTTACAAGAACCAACTATATTAATTTTATTACTATCTATAATCTTGTCAATTTCGATTATACATACTCCTTCCAAACTTAATCACTAATTTTTTCAAATATTTTTTTCGCTATTTATTTTTTCAAATATTTGAAATCAATTGTCGTATTGACTATGCAAGACGCTATAGTGTAAAATAATAACATGCAAGAACCAATAATACCCTCATATGAGGATGATAGGCTAAACGCGCTACATAAATTAGCAATCTTAGACACTGAGCCAGAAGAACGTTTTGATATTATAACAAAAGAAGCGGTCAAAAAATTAAACGTAAAAATGTCGATGGTTAGTATTATAGATTCAAATAGGGAATGGTTTAAATCATGTGTAGGAATAGACGAAAAAGAAAGCCCCCGAAAGATATCTTTTTGTGGCCACGCATTACTTGCAACAAATATTTTTATTATCGAAGACACACTCAAAGACCCAAGATTTGTAGACAACCCGATGGTTATTGGATTTCCATTTATAAGATTCTATGCGGGAGTTGCTTTATTTGATAAAAAAACTAATTTACCCATAGGAGTATTTTGTGTAAAAGATACAAAACCTAAAGTTCTTAGTATTGATGAAATTGCAATCATATTAGAGCTTGCCTCTAAAGCTGAAAAGGAACTAAACAAAATAGCTTAATCCTAAGTTCCAGCTTTTCCTATTTTCTCAATTTTAAAAAGCCATTTTTGTCTTTTTTCAATTTTTATTTTTTCAACATCGCCTACCTATATTTTTTATAGGCGAAAAACACTTAAAACATCTACAACATCAGAACAATTAGAACACTGAACTACTTCATCATCTCCTGTAGTTCAGTTCGATTCTCCTGCATCACTTCCATCATTGCAGTCATTTGAGGTAAGCCAGAATCAATTTTCTTTTTTACCTTCTCCGCCATTTGTGTAAAAAATTCTGGGTTCTTATCAATAAGACCCATTATCTTTTCTTGCTCTGCTTTCGGCACATTTTTTAATTGCGATTTCATCGCCTGTTTCATTATAAAATTTAGCATAGTTGTTAGTCTTTAGTTATTAGTCT
>CAYZZT010000050.1:1324-4479 GCA_964483025.1 uncultured Candidatus Saccharibacteria bacterium
TTATCAACGACTACTGATTTTGTCACTGTCTGTTACATGTTATGTGTTATGTGTTATGTGTTCCATACTATTGGATAATTTTCAAACTCTGGTAACAACTTTTTATTGTACAACAACCTACTAAACGCCTCTGCTTCATATATTGCTCCATTTAGAGCATTGTGGGGTTTTGGCTCAATGGGTATACCCACATATTCAGAAACTTTCTCCGAATTTAAATCTGTTCTTTTGTTATGTACCGGCGGAGTAATTCCTGCCTTTATCATATGAGCAAAACAAATTGAATGTAAATCGAGAGAGCGGTGAGGAAAAGGAAGTTCTATATGATATCTTTCTGCTGTCTCATCTAAAAAACTAATATCAAAAGCTGGATTATGACCCATCAATGTATGCGAATCCCCCGCTTCTACCCAAACAACAAATTTCTTTAAAAGATCTTCGTCTGTTTGTTTTCTTACATCTGTAATTTCTACTTCTGTATAACCGTTTATCAATAAAGCTTCTTCAGAAATTAATGCCCCCTCCCAAACTCTACATTCTTCATAAAACCTTCTTTCGGGATGAGAAAAATCAACAGCCCCAATAGAAACTATTGAGTGTCTGTCTGGATCTATTCCCGATGTTTCTATGTCCACTACAATCATAGATTGATTATAGCAAAAAAATGAAACTAAAGATAAATAATCAAATTATATAATTTAAAAATAAAAAATTGCCAAATTTCATATATAAAAAAGCAACCCCCAGCGACACAATGAAGCATCGCCAGGGGTGGTCTTGAGAAACTCAGACAAAATACAGATGGGCGAATGATCGGTCGCCAATCTGACCAGATGGTCAAACGACGCGGATTATCGCCTCTACCCCAAATTAAACGCGAAAGCGTTAACCTTGAGTAGAACTGGTTTTGTCCAATTACCATTGATTTTGGCAAAAGTTCAAAGGTAGGATTTTCAATCCTCCTTTTTCCCCTCGACTCAAACTCTCTGGCTTTCGGTTATTTTGAAAGGACTCTTTTAACCTTTTCGAGGTCTATATTTTAACTGTAGGAAACCTTCCGCTGTTCGGCGAAATCTAGTAGTTGAGCGGCCTCCCCCAACATACTTAAGACAATGACTTTTGTCTTTCCTGTACCCATGCGATTTTCTCACAAAACACTCACAAAATGTATTCAATAAGACCTAAAGTCTTACTCCGCACATCCTGTTTATGCTTTGCTTAGAATGAATACGCAACAGTTTTAATGTAGTACTTCAACCGTGAACTTTGCACTGAACACGATTGATGTATACAGTATAGCATATATACAGATATTGTCAAGCATTTTCCAAATATTAGAATCATAAACCAAATAAAATACAAAAAACCCTTATTTTACAAGGTTTTACACTAGACGCATAAATACCTTGTGAAAACTATCCCCTTAATGTAGAGTACAGGAAGATAATGTAAGGAGGAATCAAATGAAAACTGGAATAATTATTATTTCAAAACAAGAGAAAAGGGACAGAGAAATCGCAGAAGAATGTGGAATATCTTACGACGAATACCTAGAAACAATTGCGCAGGTCAAAGAAAATGCTGAGCAGGATTGGAATCAAGTAAAAAAGGTCTTGGATGCTATGGATTTCTACGACCTCATTATTTGGTGGTATGAGCTTGAAATGAAAAAGTCATGGAATGAATTCCATATTTCGAATGCCGATAAACGAGAGCGCCTCGAAAAGAAATGCGCACACCATGTTAGAATTTATGAGAGAATAGTCGACTACAGAGTCAAACTAAATTCACTTTACAAATCATCACACACAACAGTTAAAGAAATACTCAAACAAATGTGTATGATGAAAGGTAACGCTTTAGTCAACGGAGTTTTGCTTGCCAAAGGTATTGGTCAATGTTTGTTTAATACATACGACATAAGAGTCTTAGGCAAAGTTCGAAAAGAAGTACTTCTGCGCTTCATTCAAAACCGAGCCGATGTTGCGGAAAGCAAAAACTAGCCAATTACAGAACTCCGTTGAAAAGACGGAGTTTTATTTTGTCTCAGATACTTTTACAAATTTTCCTATGAGCATACCAAACATAGGCTCAAAGCGCTCTTGAATTACTTGGTCTGGCCATTGTTTTCCATATTTACAATCTTTGAGTATCAACGGAGGACCGACCTCCGGAGATTTTCTCGTGTTAGCACGAGTTTGTGACTCTACGAGGAGTATCTCTCCTTACAGTAGCTGTACACCTTTCGTATTTTTTCAAATGATTACATTCTCAAAAATATACTCAAGGTCTCCGATTCCCCGTCGCAAGCACCCAACAAGTATTTTTCTGCTGAAAAATCTTTTTGGCATACCTCGCACCGTCGCGCTCCGGTCTTGCGCTTGGGTCCCTTCCCCAAGCTCACTCTTTGCTTGCTTAGAGTCACAAAATAAAAAAACAGCCTGAGCTTTTTTTATTTTGTGACCCCATTGTGTGGCTTTCAGAACTTTTAACTTACAGAGATGAGATTAAATTTTGCATTGAAAGCTTAGTGAATTATTGTGGTTAAAACTTTTATTGCAAGTTTTTCACTGTTTATATACCAGAATTTTTTTGAATAAATGAGGGTAATCTATTTCTAATAAAATCTTCTATTTCACCTCCTGGAGTGTCAAAGTTTATATCAGTTTGATCAGGGGTGCTACCAATTATTAAGTGCCATAATAGACAGTGTCCGTATTCTTCATAAGAATATTTCCTTTGAATCTCGTTATAAAAATCAGCCATTATTGGGTCAAAAAAGCCTAATTCAATCTTTTCGATTAAACTTGAAAACACTACCCTTAATTCTTCGTAATTACTACTTGGTTTTTCTGGTGAATTCATATGGGATTATTATATCAAAATAGTTCACAACATTCACACATTCACAGCTGTGACTCTACGGGGAGTATCTCTCCTTACAGGAGCTGTACACCTTTCGTATTTTTTCAGATGATTACATCTTCAAAAATATACTCAAGGTTTTCGATTCCCCGTCGCAAGCAAAACTCTTTGCTTGCTTAGAGTCACAAATTAAAAACTGCTTAAGCATTTTTGTTTTGTGACTCTACGGGGAATCGAACCCCGATTTGTGCCTTGAGAAGGCGCCGTCCTAACCGTTAGACGATAGAGCC
>CAYZZT010000051.1:0-4232 GCA_964483025.1 uncultured Candidatus Saccharibacteria bacterium
CCGACTCAGCTCGACAGCTTCCGTCTTTCAATCTGATACCCATCAGATTGAACCCGCCCCAAGCTCACCTCCGCAGGAATGACAAACAAGAAAGTGCTACTCATCCGTATTTGGAATACAAAAGAGCGATTTCACTTCGTGAAATCGCTCTTGAGATATTTATATTCAGATGGATCCCAGATAATCCTCTTGGGTCGGATTTCTGGGATGACATAAAACATAGTCGCTCCGCTCGTTGTTTTATGTCACCTTATGTTTCCTCCTTATCCCCTTCAAAACCTCTTCTTCTGCCTTTTCCTGCAATTCCTTTCCCTGGTCACTTAACTTCTTCAACTCCCCCAAATCTAGCTTAATTAACTCCAAAACCCTCGATTCGAGGTATTCTTCTGTATTTAAAGCCGGATCCTCCATTACCTCCTCGAGCAAAGCATGCAAAACAAAGCCAATTTTTGGACCAGGTGTTTCATGTGTAACCTCCATTACCCTATTTCCATCAATTTTAAGCATACCCACAGAAATAGGATCGTGCATAACTTGCTCCACCATTGCCTTATACTTGCGTAATCTATATGGATTTGCCTTTGGTCTGCCTGTACCAATACGGTCACATTCACGAATATTCATTAAATCCCAAATATTTTCCTTACCAACATTTGCCACCATTCTTCTTACTGCCGAAAGCGAAATAAGGTCCGGGTCCGAGAAAAACATGTGCCAACGTACAAACTTTGCCACCTTCTCAATGATTTCACGTGAAAACTTTAAATCTTCAAGTATTTTCCTTGTTATTCGCTCCCCAACTACTTCATGGCCATAAAAAGTTGGCTCCTCGCCATTTTCACGTGAAACGTGCCTCGTCTTTGGCTTACCAATATCATGGAAAAGAGCCGAAAGCCTTATTTCTAGGTTAAACTTCATATCAGCCGAGTGTTGCACTGCACGCAATGAATGCTCCCAAACATCATAGGCATGAGCCTGATTTTGTGTAACGCCAATCGCGAGCTCAAGTTCTGGACAAATATATTTTAGTATCCCAAGCCTTTCACATGAAACAATCCCAATGAGAGGGTTGTCACTCATCACAATTTTCACAAATTCATCACGAATTCGCTCTTTTGCTATGTTTTTAAGTAAGTTCTTGTGTTTTTCAATAGCTTTCTGCGTATCAACTCCAATAGCAAAGCTCAAATCTGTTGCTAAACGTACTGCACGAAGTATTCGAAGGCCATCTTCCTTAAATCTATCTTCTGCCGTCCCCACTGTTCGTATTGTCTTTGCAATTAAATCCTCTTGTCCTTTATAAAGATCAATTATATGTCCTTTAGAACCATCCCCGATATCTATCGCTATTGCATTCACTGTGAAATCTCTCCTTTGCAAATCATCTGCAATATCTTTACTAAAAGTTACGCTATCAGGTCTTCGATTATCTGTATAATCTGATTCTATTCTATATGGCGTTATTTCTATTACTTTCAATGTTTCATCTTCTTCTGTTTCATTTTTTACACCAACAGTTCCATATTTATTTTCATAAAAAGAGTCAGGAAAGACTATTTGGATCTCTTCGGGAGTCGCATTAGTAGCTAAATCCCAGTCTTTAGGCTTTTTGCCAATAAGTATATCCCGAACACACCCTCCGACAATATAGGCCTCAAAACCTGAATTTTTAAGCGTAAACACTGTTTGCTTTACTGTTTCTGGTATATAGAAATCAATATCCTTGGAAGTTTTCATTATGTCTATTGTATTATAAACTTTGATTTTTATCCACAGTGTTGTCATTCTTGCGAATGCGAGAATCCATGGAGGATTAAGAGAATCGCTCAGGAATAAATTATTCATCGACACAGAGGGAATTTCGGTCATTACATGACACAACATTGGATTGTGGTCACAGATAAACTTTTTGTCGACACAAAAAGTTTTTCTCAACCCAGAGGGAATTTCGGTCATTACATGACCTGTACACCCTTCGTATTTTTAGGAATGAGTACATTCTTAAAAATATACTCAGGGTCTTCGAATCCCTCCCGAAAGCTCTTCAAGAGCTTTCTTGGGTGCACTCATAACAAAAAACTCCCATGGAAGGAGTTTTTTGTTATGAGTGCACCCAGAGGGATTCGAACCCCCAACAACTGCTTCGAAGGCAGGCATGATATCCATTTCACTATGGGTGCAATTGTCTACATAATACAGTATAAATTGATTTTTACAAGCTCAAAACATAACTAATCGAACCATTGTCTTATCTACGTGTAACTGATATAATGTAGCCAACATTATGAGAAAAGATAAAGAAACAGTATTAAAACTTAGGCTTGAAGGAAAAAGCTATAAAGAGATTATGCAAGAAATTGATATCCCGAAGAGTACTCTGTCTGAGTGGCTGAAAGATCTCTCTTGGTCAAAGGAAATCAAAGAAGACCTTACAATGAAAGCAAGTTTCAAAAGTAATTTAAGGCTCCTTGAGCTAAATAAAATAAGAGGTGAAAAGCTTAAGCAACTGTATCAGCAAGCCAGAGATGAAGCGATTCTGGATTGTGAGCTTTTTAAAAATAATCCCCTATTTGTGGCTGGCGTGATGATTTACTGGGGCGAAGGAGATAAAGTTTCCAAGAACTCATTTCGAATAGCCAATTCTGATCCAGCAATGATTAAGGTTTTTGTTAAGTTTTTGATTAAAATTTGCAATGTCAGAAAGGAAAAAATAAGAGCATCTCTCATTATTTACCCTGATATTATAGATTCTGAAGCGAAAAAGTATTGGACTGAAAATACTGGCCTAGATTATAGTCATTTTACGAAAAGTACGGTTATAATAGGCCGTCACAAGACGAGAATATTGCAAAACGGTGTATGCACTTTAAATGCCTCGAGCGCGTATTTGAAACAAAAAATGCTAATATGGTTGAAATTATTACCGGAAATGCTAATATAGTAAAAGTTTTATTGCGGGTGTAGTTTAATGGTAGAACGTTTGGTTGCCAATCAATCGGCAGGAGTTCGATTCTCCTCACCCGCACACACATAATAAAAGCTAGCCAATAAGGCTAGCTTTTATTATGTGTGTGCGGGTGAAGCAAAGCATGGGTATGCTTTGCGTGGAGAATCGAAAGACGCAGGCGCGACGGCGCCGAGTCGGGGTCGCGAGATTTTTCAGCAGAAAAATACTTGTGACCGATTCTCATTCCTGACCGATTCCCGCCTCCTGTAATAATCCCCCGCCTCCTCGAATGATAAGCCTCTGCATTAATTTTTCATTTTTCATTTTTAATTTCTAATTTGAAAGTCCTATTGCCCTTTAATCCCCTAAAAAATGCCAGTTTTTACCATTTTAAGCCACAAAAATACCCAAAACTGTGGATAACTCTGTGGATATGTGTATAAAAGACGACCTTTTGGTGTATAATAGAAATGGCTGTATAATGGTTCACGTGTACCATTCAACTAGATATGTGGCTATAAATAAGGATATATTAAAAAGACTAGGATTTTGTATGGCTTTTTTATGGATTATATTACAAACGTTTCACGTGTAACTTTATTTTTCAAACAAAATGAAAATTTTTACATCAAAAAACCAGAAAACTGGTGAGCTAGGGGAGGATGAGACAGTAAAATACCTTGAAAACAAAGGCTTTAGGGTTATTGAGCGTAATTATACGAGGAAGTGGGGAGAGATTGATGTCGTAGCCAAAAAGGGGAATGTTCTTCATTTTGTTGAAGTCAAAGCAATAACAGTCAGGGACATGTTTTCACGTGAAATCTTTTACAGGCCAGAGGACCATATGGATTCTTGGAAAATTAAGAGGCTCAAGAAAATATTGCAGACATATTTAATGAATAAAAACATACCAGAGGATCAAGAGTGGCAATTTGACCTCGCTTGCGTGTATTTGAGGCTAAAACAAACTTCTTCAAAAGTTTGTTCGCCCGAACAGGTTTTGAACACAAAACCTGTTTTAGGGCTAAAACAAACTTCTTCAAAAGTTTGTTCGCCCGAACGTCCTGACGGACAGGATGTTTTAGGGGAAGTAGAATTGCTGAAGGTGGAGTGGGTGGAGGATATTATTTTATAAGATTGACTTAAACACAGATAAAGAATAATATTTGCGTGTAAAGTACAAACCAACAGAGGGGAAAATATGGACCTTGCAAAACTCCAAAAGATAATCACGACGGCAGGAAAGCCCGAATTGCTCGAAGATTTCGAAAGGATTTCAAAAGGC
>CAYZZT010000052.1:0-4031 GCA_964483025.1 uncultured Candidatus Saccharibacteria bacterium
CTTGCGCTCAGATACCCATCTGAGCTCACTGAAAAATCTTTTCACCATGTCTCGCGCCGTCGCTCTCCGTCTCTGAATCGTATCCCATACGATTCAACCCACCCCAAGCTCACTCTTCAGGGGAATTCCTTACAGGAACTGTACACCTTTTCGGCTTTTTATTTCGTTAACTCATAAAAATCTTGAAAAGGTCTTGCACTTGGGGCCCCTTCCCAAGTTCACTCTACCAACTACAGCCTCCTTACAGGAGCGGTACACCTTTTTGATATAATATTCGTTTTTTCAAAACTCAATTCTATCTAAAAAGGTCTTGCATCTGGGTCCCTCCCCAGACTCACCTCAGCAATATGTAATTTTACTACTCACTACCAACTACTCACTACCAACTACTCACTACTCACTACCAACTACTCACTAAACTATCTATTTCGGTAAACCATACTTCATTGAATCTTGTATGCTTTTCAGATAATCTTGCAAACCAACACTTTGGGTTTGTGTTGCCTGCAAAGTTTTGTACATACTCATAACCTGATCTATGTAAGGCTGAACTACTATATATGAACCTATAAAAACACCAATGATCAATATCCACTTAACAGCATTAAAAAACATTGTCCATCGAGTATGTTTTTGTATCTTTAATAAGATTTTATTATTTTCCTCTGTGAGCTCTGTGAGCCGACGGAGTAATTGGCTTGTTTCAAGGTCCATAAGGGATATTGTAGCAGAATATAAAAAAAAAGGAATACTATTGTTTTTAGAGATAATTTATTGAATTTTGAGCTTTTATTAATACATATTATAATATTAGGAATATCATGGAAAATAATCAATTAACAGTAAGTCTTATAATTCCTGCTTATAATGAAGAGAAGGATATTGGGGCTTGCCTAGATGCAGTCATAGCTTCGGCAGGTAAATTTTATGAAATAATTGTAGTTGATAATGGAAGTACTGATAGAACTAAGCAGATAGTTGAAAGTTATAAAGGTATTCGTCTTGTTTCTGAGGAAAAAAGAGGAGTAATGAATGCTAGGCAACGAGGCATTGATGAAACTAGTGGTGATATTGTTGCCTTTATAGATTCGGATACAAAGATGATTTCAGGTTGGTATGAACAAATAATAAAGAAATTTGATGAAAATAAGGATTTAGCCACATTAAGTGGACCGTATATTTATGAAAATATTTCTTTGTGGACAAAATTTCTTGTTTGGATATATTGGTATTTTATTATTTTACCTATATACTATATTTTTGGTTCAGTTGCGATATTTGGAAATTTTGCAATAAGAAGAAGTGTATTAGAAAAAATGGGTGGGCTTGATACCAGTATTGTTTTTTATGGTGATGATACAGACACAGTGCGTAGAGCGCAGAAATTTGGTAAGGCGGTGTTTTCAATGGATTTTAAGATAAAAACTTCACCAAGAAGATTTGAGCAAGAAGGTCTTTTATTTACTGCTTGGAGATATTCAATAAACTTCATTCATATTATGTTATTCAAAAAACCACATACCAAAGATCAAACAATTTTAAGATAGAGTAAATTATTAAACAAAAATGCAAGTATATAAAAAATATTTTTCTGATTGGAATTTCATAAAATCATTTTTTTCAAGTATAGTAATTTTACTTGGAAGTTTAGTTATTAATTTTTATGCAGGCACATACGCCACAGAAAGGGCAAGTAATCCTGTTACTGATATAGTATTAAGCAATACACCGGTTTATAATCTTGATGGTTTTTTTGTTTTTGGACCCGTTGTACTTGCTGCTTTTGTAATTATGCTTTGTATTATTAAGCCTCAAAAACTACCTTTTATTTTTAAAAGCATAGCCCTTTTTATTTTAATACGTTCTGTGTTTATAAGCATTACCCATATTGGACCTTTTCCGGATCAGATGGTGGTAGTTAAGGGGGCTTCAATTATAAATGATTTCACTTTTGGTGGAGATTTGTTTTTTTCAGCTCACACAGGTATTCCTTTTCTTCTAGCTCTTATTTTTTATAAAGATAAAATACTCAGAGATCTTTTTATAGCAACAGCCGTTTTATTTGGTATAGTTGTATTATTATCTCATCGACATTATTCAATTGATGTACTTTCAGCTTTTTTTATTACATATGCAATTCATAATATTGCTTTAAATATATTTAAAAAAGAATTTATTTTATTTAATGAAAATCCTCCTAAAAAACAAAAATCTCTTCTTAATAGTTAAGAAGAGTTTTTGTTATTTACAGATTTTACATAACATATACAATTTATAATATCGGCTTAAGGTTGTTTAAAAGAGATGTTGCTCTCTTTAATCAGGAATAAATTAATACAAACTTTTATATTACTATACTACTGCATAAGAACGACGACCGTCGTTTTTATGCAGTAGTTTTAAATTATTTTTAATCAACAAAAAATCCTCAGTTTTTAACTGAGAATTTTTGTTTTTATAATTAGAACCCAACAGGGTATTATTTTATCTTAACTTTTGTTTGTTTGTGTTTATCGATTTTGGGAAGAGTAATAGTGAGAAGTCCATGATCTTCTTTTGCACTTGTTTCTTCAGATTCAACTTCACAAGGAAGCATTATTGTGCGTGAAAATGAACCCCAATAGAGTTCTTTGTGAAAAAAATCATCATCTCTTGCCTCGTGAACATTTTCTCTTTTTCCACGAATTGTAATGGTGTCACGGGACACAGTGATTTCTATATCATCCGGATCTACACCGGCTGTCATTGTTTTCACAATTACAGCATCATCACTTTGGTGTACATCTACAGCAAGTTGTCCCTCGGCATCATCCATCCAAGATTCATTTAGCTTATTTGGCAAAGATTCGGTAGCTGGTTCACCGATTTCAAAATCATCATCTTCAATATTTACACTTCCTGTAAGTCTTTCAAAAAACGAGGGTTTCTTTTTCATATTTTTTACTTGTCCTCCTGAGTTTTTTGCCCTATAAATTTTCATGAGGAAAATTATGTAGGTTATAAAAAAGTTGGGTGGATTAAATTTGTAATGAGTTAGGTATTAATTTCTTAATTCTCTCAAGAAGTAAAATGAGAGCTATTACTGCAATCCAAACAAAACTAAAAACTAGCATTGTCGATTGTTCATTTATAATTATAAACAAATTAAAGGCAGTATGCAAAAAAATTGCAGTCAATATTCCTAGGGTCCGGTATATAGTCTTTATATGTTTTGATTTATAAAATGCAAAAGCAAGAAAAACACCAATAATTGCGGAACATATTACGTGTAGAAGTGTGGCCCCAATGAAACGTAAATTACCTGTCGCTAGACTTCGCACCACATTTCCTTCAAGTAACGGACTTATTAAAAAAAGCGCATTTTCTGCTGCAGAAAAACCAAGTGCAGTTGAAATCATATAAATAACCCAATCCATCGGCTCATCTATTTCTTTTCTTTGTAAGAAAATTAAATGGGAGGCAATATATTTAAGAATTTCTTCAACACTTGCCCAAAGGAAAATAATTAATGAAGCAAGTAACAAACTATTTGTTGCAATTGCTGATAATTCTTCTCCGCCAGCAAAATATTTTGATATAAAATATTGAAAGGGGAGAGCGAGTGGAACAGAAACCATACCAAAAAGGAATGTTATAAGTATAACCTTACGGGGCTCTGGATGTTTGTCTTCACGTAGCCAAAAAAGAAGCCAAATCAAAGCTGGAATAATACCACCTAAAGATGCAATTAATATTGAATATGATATGAACATTTTGGAAGAATTTTTAATTTCAAATTTTTAATTTTGTAAATAATTTTCTAATTAAAATTCTACTTTCATGTGTCATTCTTGTGACCGCGGAGAGCTAGATTTACGTTTATTTTTAGAAGAGATTTAAATTAAAATTAATATTTGTAAATATTTGTTTAATACATTTATATATTATTTATAAAATTAGAAATTTGAAATTATTGTTTTAAATCACTGGCCACCTCTCAACCATCAAAATTCTGCTATTCGAAAAAGGCATTAAAGACCAAAGCTCTTCGG
>CAYZZT010000053.1:0-3952 GCA_964483025.1 uncultured Candidatus Saccharibacteria bacterium
TCATAGATCGCAAAGTTGTTACGTAACCAAACATTTCTGAAAGAGGCACAGTTGCACGAATTGCTTTGTTCATACCACGGTCTTCCATTCCTTCGATTTGTCCACGTTTTGATGAAAGGTTTCCGGTGATATCACCCATAAACTTTTCAGGCATCACCACTTCCACTTTCATAATCGGCTCAAGAATAACTGGCTTTGCGCGTCTGCAAGCTTCACCCATCGCCATAATTGCTGCAAGTTTGAAAGCGATTTCTGAAGAGTCCACTTCGTGATAAGAACCATCGTAAAGCTCCACAGCAATATCCACCATTTTAAATCCAGCCACAACTCCACGTTCCATTGCTTCTTTAAGTCCTTTTTCAACTGCTGGAATATATTCTTGTGGAATAACACCTCCTTTAATACTATTTGTAAATTCAAAGTTTCCTGTTCGTTTTGTATTTTTTGGAAGGTCTTCTTCTTTCACACTATAATCAATAGGTTTGATTCGAATTCGAACATGTCCATATTGTCCCTTACCTCCAGACTGCTTAATATATTTATGTTCTGCTTCTGCAGTTCCTAAAATAGTTTCTTTATACGCAACCTGTGGCTTTCCAACATTTGCTTCCACACTAAATTCTCTTTTCATTCGGTCCACCATAATTTCAAGCTGAAGCTCACCCATACCTTCCATTACAGTCTCTCCTGTTTCTTGATCTGATTTAATTCGGAAAGTTGGATCCTCATCTGAAAGTCTTTTCAAAGCATAACCCATTTTTTCTTGGTCGGCTTTTGTCTTTGGTTCAATTCGTAAAGAAATCACCGGCTCTGGAAATACAATTTGGTCGAGCACAATAGGATGAGCCTCATCACAGAAAGTGTGTGAAGTTTTTGCATCTTTAAGCCCCACAGCTGCTGCAATTTCTCCAGCAAAAACTTTTTTCACTTCTTCTCGATCATTTGCTTGAAGTCGCACAATTCGAGAAAGTCTTTCTTTGCCACCTGTTGTTGAGTTGTAAATATATGAACCGGCTTCTACAGTTCCTGAATAAACACGGAAAAATGTTAATTGCCCAACATATGGATCTGACTGAAGTTTGAAAGCCAAAGCAGCGAAAGGCTCTTCATCCGAAGCGCTACGGAAAACTTCTTCTCCTGTATTTGGATCAATTCCTTTTACTGGTGGAATATCAAGTGGTGAAGGAAGATATTCAATTACGGCATCGAGCGCAAGTTGCACACCTTTATTTTTCAAAGCCGAAGCAGTAAATACTGGAAAAACTTCATTTTTAATTACAGCAACACGAAGAATTCTTTTTAAATCTTCAATTTTTGGTTCTTTTCCATCCAAATATTCATTCATTAAAGTTTCATCATTTGCAACAATTTTTTCAACAAGTTCTGCGTGATATTTTTTTGCATCTTCTAAATATGCACTTGGAATTTCATCTTCACGAAGAACACTTCCCATATCACCTTCAAAATAGTAGGCCTTCATTTTCAAAAGATCAATAACTCCTTCAAATTTATCTTCCTCGCCAATTGGAATTTGCATTCGCACTGCATTTTTTGTAAGTCGATTTAAAATAGATTGATATGAACGCTCAAAAGATCCTCCTGTTCGGTCAAGTTTGTTTATAAGACAGATACGAGGCACATTATATTTGTCTGCTTGTCGCCACACAGTTTCAGATTGAGGTTCCACTCCAGCCACACCGTCGAAAACCACAATACCACCATCAAGAACCTTCAAAGATCTTTCCACCTCCACAGTAAAGTCTACGTGCCCTGGTGTGTCGATAATATTGAATCGATGTTTCTTCGATTGATCCTTACCCATATATGTTGGGTTCCAAAAACAAGTAATAGCAGCCGCGGTAATTGTGATACCTCGTTCCTGCTCTTGTTCCATCCAGTCGGTCACTGCTTCACCGTCATGCACTTCACCAATTTTATGTGACATTCCAGTGTAATAAAGAATACGTTCAGACACAGTTGTCTTTCCCGCATCAATGTGAGCAATAATACCGAAGTTGCGAACTCTATCTAATGGATAATCTCGATTCATGTGGTTGATTTTTGATGAGCGAAGCGATTACAAAAATCACCACCCCGCCCTTCTTTATGTATTTAAGGGCGGGGTGATTATTTAAATCTCCTGTCCTTACTATTAATTATTATAAATACTCGTTTCGAATATAACGTAGCAGGTACAATACAGCAAAATCACCTAAAAATCAATAGGCTGGGGTACCAGCCTCGCAGACCTCCGCAGACTTGACGCGGACTGCCGCAGACTAATTCAGAATTCTGAATTCTGAATTCTCTGTCATTCCGGCGGAGGCCGGAATCCAGTCTCGCATCCGTATTGTCATTCTCATGTACTCATGGGAATCCAAGTTCAGTTCTGTTATATTGAATTAAAAATAGGATTTGCTAATATACAGTCAGAAAGGAACATAATCATGAACAGAGAAGATCTCGAATTATTCGAAGGATCAAGAGAATTGATGAACCCTCAATTTGAAACACTTGATGAAGAAGATGCTTTTCGCCACGGCTTTCATGCCGAAATGGAACCAGCGCTCCAAGAAATCGCTCGCCAGCACGCCGAAGCGGAGCGAGCATCAATGACACACTTAGTCGGCTAAGCAACCACCTCGGTTGCTTTTTTATTTATACACATCATGATCCCCAATTTTTAAGAAATTCATGGTATTTTTTTCTTTTCTATCCTCCTCAAAAACTATCCTTGTTTTGTAATTTACTGAAAATGCAAAAGAACCTTTCAATACACCTCCGAGCTTATGCCCTTTTAGAGATTTATCTTTTGGGTCTTTCCTAAATTTTTCTATAGCAATCCTAGTATCTTGTTTTATTGATTCGGGAAGTTTTTTGAATTGGGAAAGAAAAGCTTTTGTATATAAAATTCTAACCATATTTTTTAGCTAGCTTATCAAGATCACCCTCAAAAACATACCCCATTTTTGCCTGCCTAGAAGCCTCCAATATCTCCTCGATTTCTTTCTCCTCAATCATCCTTTTTACAGAACGACGAACAAACTGCGAGCGATTATCATATTCGCCAGCTTTTATCTGCTTGTCTATATAATCAAGCATTTCTTTAGGAAAAGGGATTGAAACATTGGTCATATTATTTTATATTAAATATTATTATAATTTAATACTATTCCTATTGACCTCCTTTGTCAAGCAAATTATTTTCCCTTAATGTCATCCTTGCGAATGCGAGGATCCAGACTAATTTACCAAAACAAAAACTACACAAAAAGTGCAGTTTTTGTTTTATGGAACGAATATCCTTCTATCTACAAGGCTTCAAATAGGCGCTAAAAACTTTCGGATTAACAGCATGCCCTTTTTCTGACGCTTCGAACATTTTAAAACGTATAGGATATTCCTCACCACTATCCACTAACTTAGTGTCACCTGTCCAGTATGGCAATTCATACCCAAAACCTTCTACATTATCAGCGACAGCTTTTTTTAATTCTTGTTCAGTTGGCAATCTCCATTCTTTCTCCCCTTCTTTTAGGTTTTGATTCAACTTGGAAACTTCATGCAATGCATCCTTTATATTATATCCCAACCAAACACCACCACCAGAGCTTTCTCTAAATCCAATTTCGGGACCCCCTTCAATTTTTATGTCTTCTTTTGCTTCCTGCTTTGGAACATCATTCATTTTTTCACTCATAATTTTTAGATTAATTTATAACTTAGATAATTTTAGCAACTCAACATATTTAGTCAACTAAACATAACAAGGTACCTAAATCCTCTCCTTCAAAAAATTCCAAAACTCCTCATTCGTATAATTTTCTCTATTTTTAAATTCCCCCCTCATAAATATATCAACTCTTGCCTTTTCATATACCTTATCAAACGATTCATCATTTTTTATATAACCCAATTTATACAAATGATTATCTGCATAGCCAGTCAAAAC
>CAYZZT010000054.1:0-3950 GCA_964483025.1 uncultured Candidatus Saccharibacteria bacterium
AGGATGTTTGGAGTTGTTGAGGTTGTTGCCTGCCCATCTAAGTCTTGCTCTGCAAGAGTTTGTTGGGTGGCTACAGGAATAGTGGTGGTGTCTGTGGCTACATCTGTAACAACAATATCTGTTAATACATCACCATTTGTTGTGTCATTTTCGTTAATTATGTCATCCTCGCGAATGCGGGGATCCAGGTTAGTATTAGAATTCAATGACTCGGCACTTGGATCAAGAATATTTTTCTGCTGAAAAATTTCCTGATCACGACTCGGCGCGTCCGCCTCCGTCCTTGCGCTCGAAAACTCTTCCGAGCTCACCCCGGGAGTACCCGAGGATGACAATACTGAGGATGGATTCCCGATCGGGTCGGGAACGACAGAAGGAACAGTATTGTCATTCCCTTGAAGAAGGGAATCCATGCCTGTATTTTCATTCGTCTCTGTAATAGCTTCAATTACTGATGCAACATTTGGAATTGTTGATGTTTCAGAATTTGCATTCTGTACCCCGTCTGCGCTAGTCTGCGTTCCGTCCGCGTTAGTCTGCGGGCTGTAATCAGCCATTGATATTCCCCAGATTATAGCGGAGGCAACAAGTATTACAGAGAAAGCAAGAAAAAGGTCAGATTTTAATGACCGACTTTGAAAAACAACACGCTCAATTATTTGAGTATGCTCCCGAGTTTTTTTCCGCAAATCTAAAAAATTCTTAAAACTCATATGCTATATATTTTAGCATAAAAATCGTATTTTCTTTACACTTTTTTTATATAAAACTGGGGACAAGTCTCCCTCGTTAATGTTTTTTGCTAAGTCACAAATATTTTTCTGGTGAAAAATTTTCTGACCACGCCTCGCCCAAAAGTATTTTTCTACTGAAAAATCTTTTCGTCATACCTCGGCTCGACAGCCTCCGGTCTTGCGTTCGGGTCCCATCCCGAACTCACGCCTTCGCTCCTTCCGTCTTTCAATCTGATACCCATCAGATTGAACCCTCCCCGAATTCACCGTCGTCCTCCGTCTTTGAATTGTGCCCCACACAATTCAACCCAGATAATTTTTTGATTACAAAAAATTTCTGGGATGATATAAAATATAGTCACAAACTTGGAGTACCAAGTTTGTTCGTTATACCATCGCTAATTAAGTCCTTTCCCTCAGTTTGTCATCCTCGTGTAATCACGGGGTTGAACTTGGGATGGGACCCAAGTTCAAAGACGGAGACTGACGAGTCGAGTCGGGGTCGAGAGATTTTTCAGCAGAAAAATACTTGTGACCCAGGTGCGATTTTTCAGACTGGATTCCTGCCGGAGTTTATCCTCGTGAATACGGGGGCAGGAACGACAGACGGAAAGTGGTTAATTGGAAATGGTATAAGTCTGCGTCCAACCAGCGGAACTCAAGACTTGGATCCCCGGAGTACCGAGGATAACAATACGGGAATTCTGAATTCCAGTCTGCGTTAGTCTGCGTCCAGTCTGCGTAAGTCCGCGAGGATGGTACTCCATCCTATTTCGCTACCGCGACTGCCTCGTCAAATTTAATTGAAAGAAGTTTTGATGCACCACCTGAACTCATTGTTACTCCATAAAGTACTCCAGCGCGAGACATTGTTTCTCTATTGTGTGTTATCAAAATCAATTGAGAATATTTAGCCAATGACTCAATCATGTCTCCATATTTTTTTGAATTTGCCTCATCAAGTGCTGCATCTGTTTCATCCAAAATAATAAATGGTGGGGGATTTACCTGCGAAATTGCAAAGAGTAGAGCAATAGATGTCAAAGCTCTTTCACCACCAGAGAGCATCATTAAACCTTTTGTTTTCTTAAATGGAAGAGAAACATCAATCTCAATTCCCTCTTCATATTCTTCTTCTTTAGTACCGCCCTCAAGATCCTCTTCTAATTCAGAAAGATCTCCTCTTCGTCTTTTTATCTCTCTAACAACTTTCAAACTCGCGTGTCCCCCTCCAAACATTTTTTTAAAAAATTCTGTAAATGCAATATTAATTTTATCAATCCCCAATTTAAATTCTAAATTAAGTTTTTCTTCAAGCTCCTTGATTAAAGAAGAAAGTGAAATAGAGGATTGTTCCATATCAGAAACTTCTTTTGCAAGAAAAGCGTCCCTCTCCTCAGCCTCTCTAGATTCCTTCATTATCTCTTCAGAGCCACCTCCCCCCATTTCCTCAAGACGTATCTTTATCTTTTCAATATTCCTTCTTCTATCATGTTGGACTATCCGATTTTCAGAAATTATATCTTCCTCACTTTGTACTTTACCATCTGGATTTTTAATTTCATACAAATCATAATTTGAAGATTCTCTCCCCGCTAAAACATATGCCTCTTCTAGCTCTCTTTTAAATTCTTCTTCTTCTAGGCCTAATCTATTTTCTTCTCCCCTGAGAGAATTTACGACAGCAAAGAGCTCATTTTGTCTTGCCATTATTTTGAAAATATTTTTTTCTGCCTCCATACTTCCCTCCTTATCTTTATCAATTTCGTTCTTGACATCAGATATTTTTCCTCTAATAGAAACTTCTTCTTTAGAAATTAAGGATATTTTCTCTTCTAATTCTTCTCGTTTTGTTTGTAAGCTATTTAAATCATTTTCATAGGTGTTGATTGAATCAGTAGAAACTACACCTTTGTTATGTTCCACAAAATCTCGAAGCTCTTCCTTTATTTTTTTTACTAAACTTTTTATTTCTTCAATACTAGAAACCTGACTCGCCTCGAAAGCAAGATTTTCAATATTTTTTGCAACAGTTTCCACATCTCTCAAATATACTGTTTTTGTATCCTCTCTCATCAAAGCTTCTTTTTCTCTTTTTATTTGGCGCTCTATGGAGTGTACTTCACCTTCAATTCTTCCAGCATCTCTAAGTAATTCATTTTTATTTGTATCAATTTTCCTCAAAGTCTCTTCTAGAGACATTAGCTCAAATGTTTTTGTACTTTCTTCTTTTGAACCTTCAAGTACTGCTTTTGCATGGGCTAGATTTTTTTCAAGCTCTGAAAGTTCCTGCTTTGGCAAATGCATTTCCTTATGAATTCTATTTTTTTCAAAAGTAATATATGTTGTTTCTCTCTTTAAATATTCTTTATACAAAACAATAAGCTCTTCTCGAAGTAAGCGCGCCTTTTCCACTCTTTCAACTTGTTTTCTTAAAAAGCGTATGTGCGGAGCAAGCTCTCTGCGGAGAGATTCTACTTTTTCAATATTTTCTTTTGTTTTTTCAAGCTTTCTTTCACTCTCAGTTTTTTTATATTGATATATTTTTAAGCCAAGAGCATCCTCAATCATTTCTTTTCGCTCACGCATATTTGAATTTAAAATACGATCTGCTTCACCTTGGGAAATAATATGATGGCCAGATGTTCCTATATGAGCAGACGCTAAAAGTTCGGCAATATCTTTAAGACGAACCTGACTTCCATTAATTAAATATTCATTAACAGAATCTCGATGCACCACACGCTCTAAAGTTACTTCATCAAAATCAATAGGCAAAAATTTTGAACTATTATCAAAATTAAGTTTTACATGGGCACGGTTTGTACGCCCACCTTCGGCAGAGCCATTGAAAATAAGGTCTTCGCCTTTTTTCCCACGAAGTGATTTTATTGATTGCTCGCCAAGCACAAAACGAAAGGCCTCAGCCACATTGGACTTTCCAGAACCATTAGGGCCCACAATAGAAGTGATTGGGGTAGAAAATTCAAGAAGACTCTTTTTTGCAAAAGATTTGAAGCCATTAATTTCGAGAGATTTTAGAAGCATAAGTGTTGCTATATGATAACATATAGCAACAAAATTCGAAATCCGAAGCACGAAATTCGAAACAAATCCAAAATCGACACAAAATAAAGAATGTAATCATGACTATATTTTGTGTCGTCCTCGGTACTCCGGGGTGAGCTCGGAAGAGTTTCCGAGCGCAAGGACGGA
>CAYZZT010000055.1:0-3935 GCA_964483025.1 uncultured Candidatus Saccharibacteria bacterium
GTACGAATGGGTAAGTGAATTAATACAAAATCTTGACATCCGGCATTTTCGTAGTAGTTTTATGATTACCAAGCAGATAATCTGCTGGCCTCGATCTACAGAGTATTGTAGCGTTCTTTAGAAAAAAATGTAATGAATAATCAGAGCTTATTTCTGGTTCAGGGTGTCTTCTTTTTTGCATATTTTGGCGAGCCATTATGCTATTATCACTTCTCCGGAATGATTCACCCGAGTGAGAGCAAAGATTCTGTGCTTGCTGGGCAATTGACCGATCGTTTTGGTGATTCGATATTGTCTAATGTCAGAATTGACGAAAAAATAGTCAGCTTCACAAAAATCTACAAACACCGAGCAGATCCAATTTTTTTGGTTTTGAGAAAATCCTCCAAAATGCACAATCTTTGGGTTGGAACATATGCTGGAGAAAAAACTGGGGCAGGCAAGGTTAATTGTTTTATTACGGAAGTTCCGTTGGAATTTTTGACTCCGGACTTCTAGCGCACATAACAGACCAGTGAGTTTACACTCTATTGGTCTTTTTTCTATATAAATTATGTCAGAAGTATTTGCGCCATCTACCCACTACCTACCCTCCAAAATTTTTGTCGTCACAAAAATTTGTCTAGGCGCCGGCTCGAAATTTTTTAAGCTTAAAAAATTATACTCCGCCGTTCGAGTCCTTGACGGAAGTGCGTCCGAGCACTTCCTTCCCGCAGCAAAAATAAAAACGCTCACGGGGAGCGATTTTTATTTTTGCTGCGGGACTTGGACTCGAACCAAGATAAACGGATCCAAAACCCGCTGTCCTACCATTAGACGATCCCGCAAAAAATCGACAGATAACAAATAATCTATAACCTATAACAAATAAATTACCTATCAACCGACATATAATACACCAAAATTTAGAAAAAGAAAGAGGTGATTAATCTTAATTTTTGTAATATTTCGCCCGCAAGTTCGGCGATATTAGTATAAAGGGCGTAAAAAAAGACGGTGCTCTTAATTTAATAAATTAATATAAATTTTATGATTACAACAATTGCTATAGTACTATTGGTTCTCTGGGTTCTTGGATTGGTTACAAGTTACACTGTTGATGGATTAATTCATGTTTTGCTGGTAGTTGCCGTTATTTTGTTTCTTATTCGTGTAATACAAGGCAGAAATCCCCTAGCTTAGTATCACAATATAATACTAATAATCATGATCGTACTATTCATTCTAGGTATAATACTCGGATCAGTCGCTGTAATTTTTTCTCTACAAAATACAGTAATAATTACAGTTACATTTTTCTCTTGGACTTTAACTGGTTCACTTGCTATTGTCTTATTGATGGCTCTAGGATCAGGAATACTTGTTACTCTACTACTTTTACTTCCTGAATTCATTACCAATTATTTTAAATATAAAGTGCTACAAAGAGAAAATACAAAGCTAGAAGAGGAGCTCCGAAAGCAAAAACAATTAACTGTTTTTGCCCACCAAACCGCTCCCACCAAACACGATCTTGATGAAATCGAACACGGAGCAATAGAAGAGGCCTAGATTTCAGGTGTGACAGAGGGGTACAAATTGACAAGGGGAAGAAGAATTTTTCAGACTGGATTCCTGCCTCCGCAGGAATGACATAAATTCGAAGATAACACAGGAAAAATTATTCACCCAAAACTCGAATAATTGCGAGTTCTAGAGGAAGCTCTGGCAAAGCGCTTATATTCATTTCTTCACGGGCTTTCAAAAATTCTGAAATAATTGTGGATGAAATTCCTGACTTTGCGTCTTTTGCTTTTTCTAGCAAATATTCAAATTCATCTTCCCCTACATCTGCTTTTATATTTTCATGCATACTTTTTGCATAGCGCACTAAAAGAGCAAAACGAAGTGTTCGAAGCACGAGATCACAATATGTTCCCACAGAAAGATTAAGTTCTTTTACTTTTAGAATTACAGAGAGAGCTGTGTCAATATCTTTTGAGGCTAGAGCGTCTATAAAATCATGAATGAGAGTTTTCGAAGGAGCCCCGAGTGCAATCCTCACCTCTTCATCATCAAGTTTTTTATCTTTTGACATTCCTATTACTTTTTGAAGCGCACCTAAAGTGTCACGGAAAGATCCATCACCTAAAAGAGCCACAAGCTCAGCGGATGCTTTTGAGATTTCAAAGCCTTCCTGCTTTGCGACATTTAAAACTTGTTTGGAAAGAATTTCTACTGTTGGTTTTTTAAATCGATATACTTCACATCGAGAAATTATTGTTTCTGGAATTTTTTCTAGCTCTGTTGTGGCAAGCATAAAAATTACATAAGAAGGTGGCTCTTCGAGAGTTTTTAGAAGTGCGTTGAAAGCCGGAGTGGTGAGCATATGAACCTCGTCTATAATATATATTTTATATTGTGAGTGAAAAGGCAAAGTATTTACGGCATCACGAATTTCTCTTATTTCATCAATGCCTCTATTTGAAGCGGCGTCCATTTCATAAATATCATCGGGGTGTGTACCAAGCTCTTTTGCAAGAATGCGAGCAATAGAAGTTTTTCCAATTCCCCTTGAACCGGAAAAAAGATAAGCGTGAGCCACCTTTTTGTTTTTAATTGATTTTTCGATAACAGAAACAATATGTTCCTGCCCCATGACTTCGCCAAAATTGCTAGGGCGATATTTTCTATATAAGACTTCAGACATAGGGGAAGTATAGCATACTGAGTGAGTAGTGGGTAGAAAATAGCTGGATCCCCGCATTCGCGAGGATGACACAAAATATAGCCGTGAATACACTTCTTATTTTGTGTCAGTTTGTAGTGAGTGGTGGGTAGAGATAAAGAAATTGCCCCCGCGACCTTGGAAGATCGCGGGAGCGTTATGAACCCTGAAAGAAAATAGTTCAATGAAGGCCCCGTTGCAAGCAATAGGCATTGTGACTATTCCATTTAAAGTTTATCAGGGAGAATTTTTGTTGTCAAACAAAAAAAAATACAGTAGTGAATTTTCAGCTCACAAAAATGAAAATCATTTTTGCACAGCAACACTTTTTGTTGCTAAGCTAAAAATCTACTACTGAAATAAAATTCGAGCGCGCTCAGGGTTGAACCTAAGCGCGCTCTTTTTGAAACCAATGTTTTTCTCAAGACTTCTTGGTGGAAGTTTTTACAGGTCTCTTTCATGCCAACGGTTGGAGGATGAGAATCTCATGCCAACAGGTCGGAAGATGCCAGAGGATCAAGTCTCCCCATAGAAGACATGTGTTTGTGCTGTTTGACTAGCCCCGGTTATCTTTAGGAAATTAATCCTGAGACCGCCAATTGTATGTTGGCTTGAGCGGGGTACCGAGTAGATAAGTGCTCCCTTTCTAAGAGCGGGTGGTATTGTTGATGGCGGAGCAACCGAGTTCTGAAACGGATGTGTGGGCTATATGCCGTATTGGCTAATATGGCCGTACAACTTCCAGATAAACGATTGTATTTCGGGCGATGGCCGCGGAGGATTATTTCCTGCCGAACGGGCCGGTAGCGCCGAAATTGATGGGGCCGGTGGTGACGTAACTTTTGGCGACGATCGTTCCATTACTGGGTGGAGCGTGCGCGAAGGGCCATTTCATCGCAATTGTTCCTTTCTATTTTATTGGTTTTCTTTCGTGACTGCTAAGGTTTGGATTTTACATCCCTCAGCGCATATTCACGATCTACACTTTATTATAGCATATAGACATTTTTTTGTCAACTATTTTTGTATTTTCTTTTTGTATGAGATAAAATATAGCTTGAAATAAGGATACTTTAACTTATAACATATAACTTATGACAGATAACTATTCAAAACTACAAATCAAAATGCTCGGGTTTTGCCGAAGGCAAAACCCGAAAAAATGAAAATCTTGGTGCGAGACTGGATTCCAGACTAAATCTGGAATGACAGAGGGATACAAAACTTG
>CAYZZT010000056.1:0-3905 GCA_964483025.1 uncultured Candidatus Saccharibacteria bacterium
CAAGTAACGTTCCTGCTGGAGCATATACGCTAGAGATAAAAACTTATACAAAAGGTAGTGGTGTGCTTGTGATGGACGCAAGTGATTCATATTTTAAGATTACTGATTCTACAGTCACTCCGCCAACGCAACTAATTTCTATTTCTCCAGTAGAGTCTACAATAAATTCTGGGGAGTCTGTAAAATTTAACTTTACTTTTCCTCGAAATTTAACAGGAGCATCTCTTAGTATCATTTGTCCATCGGGCGTCACTACAGGTACCTCACCTGAAGTTTGTAATCGAGGATATATGAACCTCACCTCAAATCTTGACTGGAATTTAATTCTTTCTAATTTAACAACTCAAACTCAGTATGTAGATGTTGTTTATAGTGTCACATATCCTGATCCAACATCAAATAAAGGTCAAAATTCTACTGTAAAAGCAAGAGTGGCAGTAAAACCAACAACAAATACCCCTTCAATTAAGGTTCTCTCGCCAAATGGGGGAGAAGTTCTTAATGTCGGATCTAGTGCTCAGATTAATTGGGCAAGTAAAGGAAATATAGGTCAGAAAATCAGATTAAATCTGGATTATGTTACACCAAATAGTGGTAGAGGTTATCTTATTGCAACAGATATTCCTGATACAGGATCATATACGTGGAAAGTCCCAAACGATTGGCTTGGTTCCGCCGAGCAAATCAAAGACTATGGAAAATATTACCGCACACAAGCTTGTGTACTAGATAGTAATAGTAATATAAGTTCTTGCGATTATAGTGATAATACTTTCACAATTTCTTCTCCAGTGGTTACTTTGCCTGTCATTGAAATGTGGGGACCTTGGGTAGTCGCAAAACAGAGTGCAAATGTGTATATTGGAGATATGGTTCAATTCACTTCAACTAGGGGTGATACAAGCTTTAGTTATTCTTGTGGAACAGACGGAATGCAAGTTAGTAGTGTTTTAAATCCTACGGGAATTTCTCAAGGAACATTTTATTGTACTTATACAACTGCTGGTCCAAAAGTCGTAAGTATTTCTCAAAGTGGCAAAGTGCTTGTAAGTAAAACAATAGAAGTTTTACCAGAATTAGCATCTAGAAACGATCAATTAAATTCATTAGCAGCTGCCTTGCAGGCAATTAAGGAACTATTAAAGAGTTTGTAGTAAGTAGTGCGTAGTGAGTAGAAAATGCAGAAAACGAGCGAGGCCTTTGGCCTCGCTCGTTTTCCGTATTCTGCATTTGTTACCTGTATTCGGTCTGCGTCGTCTGCGTTCAGTCAGCGTCAGTCTGCGGGTCGTATTCGACCACTGTTGACATTATCCCATTTTTTGATAATATACTCGTCACTGCTCTTAAAGAGCTTTTTTCACACAAAAATGACACGATCACTCAAAAAAGGACCATATGTTGACGAACGATTATTGAAAAAAATCGTTGGTAAAAAGCCACTGGAAACAGGGGTTATTAAAACATGGTCACGAGCATGCCAAATCTCTCCAGAAATGATAGGTTTTCTTTTCGGTGTACATAATGGCAAAAATCATATTGAAGTACTTGTCACAGAGGATATGGTGGGCCACAGACTAGGAGAATTCTCTCCAACTCGTAAATTCGTTAAACACGGAGGTAAAATGCAAAAAGAACTTGAGGCTTCTAAAAAAGCTTCTGAAATCTCAGCTGCAAAATCCGCAAAAGCATCTACTGAAACTAAAAAATAATTATGAAAGCATCACTTTTCCAATACAGACAGTCGCCTCGTAAAGTTCGCCTAGTTGCGGATATGATTCGTGGTAAAGATGCAAATACAGCTCTTACAATTCTTACTCTTGTGCCTAAAAAAGCAGGACTTCCGCTAAAAAAACTTCTTCAATCTGCAATTTCAAATGCTAAAAATTCAGGCATTGATACAGATACACTTGTTGTAAAGGAAATGCGTGTTGATGGGGGTGTTGTTATGAAACGACAAATGCCAAGAGCTTTTGGTCGTGCTTATGGAATAAACAAGCGAACGAGCCACATTAATCTTACTTTGAGTACAAAGCAAGATAAATCCGAAGCACGAAATCCGAAATCCGAAACAAAAATTCAAAATTCAAAAACAAAGACAGAAAAGGTAGAAAAAGCTCAGAAGAAACCAGCAAAGAAAATTACCAGCAAGAAACCTGTAAAATAATATTTATTTTTCAATTTTTATTTTTTATTTTTTAATTTAAAACATGTCCCACACCGTCCACCCATATTCACATAGACTAGGAATTATCAGAGATTGGAAATCTCGTTGGTTTGGTGTAAATAAAACTTACCGTGACTTTTTGAAAGGTGACATGATTATTCGTAATCATATTGAAAAAAAACTTAGAGGATATTATATTGATGGAGTTGAAATTGAAAGAAGCGCAAAAACCCTTCGTGTAATTGTAAAGACTTCACGCCCGGGAATGGTTATAGGAAGAAGTGGTGAAGGTGTAACAAAACTTAAAACAAAACTACTAGAAATTCTTAAGAAAGAAAATCTTATTTCCAAAGAGGAATTTCGTGTAGATATTGAAGAAATTCGTTCTCCAGAATCAAGTGCTCACATTGTGAGTCAAATGGTTGCGGAGTCACTTGAAAAGCGTATGCCATTTAGACGCGTGCTCAAGCAGACAGTGGAAAAAGTAATGGCAAACCGAGATGTGTTAGGTGTGCGTATTGCGCTTGCAGGCCGACTTGGAGGAGCAGAAATGGCTCGTCGAGAAGAGCTTAAGAAGGGGCGTATTCCACTTCAAACTTTCCGTGCAGACATTGATTTCTCCCGTTACGAGGCTCATATGACTTACGGACAGATCGGTATTAAGACTTGGATTTACAAGGGTGAAGTATTTTCCAAAAAATAACGACCAAAGGGACTATATTTTTTGAGAACCCCGCCCTTCTTTAAGTATTTAAGGGCGGTGGTGAGTATCCAAGGAAAGAAGTTTAAAGAAAAATTAAAAATTATTAAATAGAAGGGCGGGGTGATTTTAAATCAACCGACCCACGCCCTTAAATACAGAAGGAGGGGCGGGGTGGTGATTTTTGTAATCGCTTCGCTCATCAAAAATCAATCATGTTACTCCCAAAGAAAGTAAAACATCGAAAATGGCATACAGCAAGACGAAATCCTGATAGAGCTCGCGTTGAAAATCGTGGGGTGAATATTGATTTTGGTAGTTATGGTTTGAAGGCGACCACACAAGGTCGTGTAGAATCAAAACAAATTGAATCAGCCAGAAAGGTAATTTCTCGAACACTTGGTAAAACAGGCCGTATGTGGATTCGAATTTTCCCGGACAGACCATTTACAAAGAAACCAGCTGAAGTGAAGCTTGGAAAAGGTAAAGGAGATGTGCAGGGTTATTGCTTTGAAGTTTGGCCAGGAAGAATTATTTTTGAAGTAGACGGTGTAACAGCTGAAATTGCAAGAGAAGCTTTAAGAAAGGCAGGTACAAAGCTACCGGTGAAATGTAAAATAGTCGCCCGAGACTAGGTCGGAGTACCGACCTCGCGGACTAACGCAGTGAGCTCGGAAGAGTTTCCGAGCGCAAGACCGGAGGCTGTCGAGCCGAGGTGTGGTCAGGAAATTTTTTAGCAAAAAAATATTCTTGACTGGACGCAGACTTACGCAGACTAAAATTCAAAATTCCACGCATTGTCATTCCGGCGAAGGCCGGAATCCAGTCTGAAAAATCTTAATTAAAAATTAGATGCGAGACTGGTGAAGTCGGGGAGGGTTCAATCTGATGGGTATCAGATTGAAAGACGGAAGGAGCGAAGGCGACTGAGTCGGGGTCGAGTAAATTTCTAACAAGAAATTATACGTGACCCGACTGCAAGGGCGGAGGCTGTCGAGCCGAGCCGTGATCAGAAGATTTTTCACCAGAAAAATACTTGTG
>CAYZZT010000057.1:0-3825 GCA_964483025.1 uncultured Candidatus Saccharibacteria bacterium
ATCGTCCACAGACAATTATTATATGATCATATTTCTTTGATACTTTCTCTGCATATGTATTTGTAAATTTTTCGCCTCCAGGACTTAGGTGAATTACTCTTACTTTCTTAGAATTCTTTGTTGCAGTTATTGCCTTTGCAATTGCTTTCAAGACTGGAAGAGCTTGGAGGAGCATCCCTGGGCCTCCACCATAGGGCTTGTCATCTACTCTCAAATAGGGCTTCTCTTCGCCCGTCCCATTTTTCGCACGCACCCTTGAGGCTTCTGTGGGCTTGGCGAAATCGCGAGGATTATAAAATTTAAACTTAATTAACTTACTTTTTTGTGCTCGCGCCAAAATAGACTCATTTAAATATGAGGTGAAAGATTCTGGGAATAATGTGATGATGTGAAAAGTCATGGCGGAGTACCGCCCGCAGACAGTCGCAGACTAAACGCAGACTAACGCAGACGAAATACAAAGGAACCAATACAAAATACAAGAAAAAGACAATTTTGTCAAAAGCCCCGCACGAAGTGCGGGGCTTTTGTGTTTGTTTCCTTCTTTACCCCGCCCTTAAATACGTAAGGAAGGGCGGGGTGTAGAAAAACATAGTCGCTTTGCTTCTTGTTTTTCTACAGATCCTCCAAAACCTCATCTACTGATTTCATAACAACTTCTTTCTTACCTCCTTCTGGTTCGTTAATTTTTAGGTTTACTCGAGCGTTGTTTTTCATCCCGACAACTCGAAGTAATGTTCGAATAGCTTTTGCAGTATTTCCAGATCGGCCAATCACCTTACCCATATCAACTGGATCGACTGATAGTGTCAAAAGAACACCCATCTCATCCACCGTTCGATTAATAACCACTTTCTCAGGAACATCTACCAAACCTTTAATAACATATTCTAAAAACTGTGCGTCTCTTTCCATCATGTTTTATTTATTACTTCCTTAAAGGAAGGACTGATAACTGTCTAACGGTATTAATTATACCAAAAAAAACTAAAAGCAAAAACTATTTCTGTGGAATACTTTTTTTATATATTCTTCACAAGTAATCTTTCTGAGTTTGTCATTCCCGACCTGATCGGGAATCCATGAATTAATTTCATGGATCCTCGCATTCGCAAGGATGACAGAAAAATAATTAGTTAGCTTCTTCCACTTTTTCTTCAACTGGAGTATCCTCTACTGCAGGAACTTCAGCGACCGGTGCCTCCTTGTCCGGTAGTGAGCTCTGCTCTACTACTTCGGATTCAACAACTGGTGCTTCCTCAACTATTTCTGGAGAAACCTCTTCAGCTGAATCCTCTTCCTTTTTTGGAGCTGGTGCAGCCACTTCCTCCTCTTTCTTTGGTGGAGTATTTTTAGGAAGCTTATTTACTTTCTCACCTTTAATAATACCTTTCTTAATAAAAAGATTGTGAAGAGTTCCTGAAAGCTGAGCGCCTTGTGTCATCCAGTATTTCACTCTATCTGCCTTCACTTCTCCTTTGTCGCCTCGAGGATCGTGATTGCCAAGCACTTCGATAAACTTACCACTCTTTGTAGAGTTTTTTGAGTCAGTAAGAACAATACGAAATGTTGGAACATTCTTTCGTCCTGTACGTTGTAAACGGATTTTTAACATAGGCCATATATTAACAAAAAAAGAAGGAATGGTCAATAAGGGACGTTTATGTTATAGTGTTTTAGTGAAAAAGCAAAAGAAAAGCGAATCAAAAAAAATATCAGGTATCATCACCCTCAACTCAAAAGCTGTGGGCTTTTTACCCCAACTCGACCTAAAAGAAGACATTAGAATAGAAGCAGACAAGCTCCATACCGCTCTTCATAGAGATGAAGTCACTATAAAAATAATTGGCAAAATGCGAGGACAAAAACTTGGAGAAGTTGTCTCGATAATAAATCGAGGTAAATCTAAATTTACAGGCACAATAATTCGTCATGAAAATAACAAACTTTATGTACACCCAGATGATAGAAAAATTTATTTCGATATTTTACTTACAGATAAAGAAGATTTAAAAATTAAATTAGATTCAAAAGTTCTTGTAACAATCACCGAATGGAAAAATGAAATGCCTATTGGAAAAATTGAAAGAGTGATAGGAATGAAGGGAGACAATACAACTGAAATGTATTCTCTTGTATATGAGAAAGGTTTTGAAATTGATTTTCCCCAGGATGTAGAAAATGAGGCAGGTAATTTTTCAAAAGAAATATCAAAAGAAGAAATTTCAAAAAGAAAAGATATGAGAGAAACTAAAACTTGCACAATAGACCCCGCTGATGCAAAAGACTTTGACGATGCTCTTTCTTTCAAAAAAATAAGCGATGATGAATTTGAAATTGGTGTGCATATTGCCGATGTATCTCATTATGTTCGTCCGCACACAGCTCTCGACAAAGAAGCACAAAAAAGAGCTTTCTCTGTATATTTAGTAGACCGCACAATTCCGATGCTTCCAGAAAAACTTTCAAACGATCTTTGTTCATTAAATCCAAATGAAGATAAACTCGCTTTTTCAGCTATTTTTAATATAAACAAAGCTGGGCAAATAAAAAAGAAATGGTTTGGAAAAACTATAATTCGTTCAGATAAAAGATTTTCTTACGAAGAAGCTCAGGAAGTTTTAGACGCAGGAAAAGGAATAATGTTTGAAGAATTATCACAATTAAATTCTATTGCAAATATTTTTCGAGAAGAAAAATTCAAAAAGGGAGCAATTGATTTCGAACAGGATGAAGTAAAATTTAAATTAGATGATAAAGGTGCACCCATTGGTGTTTATATAAAAAAACGTCTTGCGACACATAAGCTTGTGGAAGAATTTATGCTTCTTGCAAATAAAGAAGTAGCAATATATATATCTCAAATTGAAGCAAAAACCGGTATTCTAAATAGTCCATTGCTTTATCGTATTCATGATGAACCTAAAAAAGACCGCATTCGTGATCTCTCTCTTTTTGTGCACGCTTTGGGATATTCACTCCCCCACAATGACGGAGCAATAAAAGTAAAAGATTTACAATCGCTAATGGAACAAGTGGAGGGTAAGCCCGAAGAAAGTTTGATAAAAACTGCTTCTATCCGCTCAATGGCAAAAGCAATATATTCCACAAAAAATATAGGGCATTTTGGTTTAGCATTTGAACATTATGCACACTTCACTTCTCCAATTCGAAGATATCCTGATTTGCTTGTGCACAGAATTTTAGAAAAATATTTAGCTGGGAAAAAAATAAATCATACAGAAATCGCTTTTTATGAAAGATGCGCAGTGAGCTCAACAGAAAGAGAAATAGCCGCAGCTGAAGCAGAAAGAGATTCTATTAAATACAAACAAGTTGAACTAATGCAAAATCTTGTTGGGAGTGAACGTGATGGAGTAGTTTCAGGCGTTACAGAATGGGGGCTTTATATCGAGGACAAAGAAACAAAATCCGAAGGAATGTGCCGCCTTCGTGATATGAAAGATGACCGATATGAACTTGATGAAAAAAACTATCGAGTAGTGGGGCAAAAAACTAATAAAATATATACACTCGGTACCGAAGTAAGATTTAAAATTACCGGAGCGAGTTTGGAACAGAAGTCGTTAGATTACAGTATACTAGTGGGTAGTGAGTAGGTTATAGTTTGTAGAAAATACAAGAACACAAAACCCAGAATTTTCCTTCGGAAAATTCTGGGTTTTTACATTTTTAGTTTTGTATTTTCTACTCACCACTCACTACAAACTACCAACTAAAGAAGTTCAACACTTTAGTCCACCATGACGGGGTTGTGTCTGTATCAGTAATATTTGTATTTGTTACACCTACCACTTCGATAAC
>CAYZZT010000058.1:0-3675 GCA_964483025.1 uncultured Candidatus Saccharibacteria bacterium
ACGAATGACACGAATGAAATACACAGCCTCTCCTTCTGTCATTCCCGCGGAGGCGGGAATCCATGAAAATTCGAATTAGCGTGGATCCTCGCATTCGCAAGGATGACAAAGCGAGGGAATTCATAATCCCATTCGTGTCATTCGTGAAGTCGGGGAGGGACCCGACTACAAGGCCGGAGTGCGACGGCACGAGGCGAGGCCTACATGATTATTCACCAGAATAATACATGGGGATCCAGGTTCTGAATTTGTTTAAAATTTATTATTTAGAATTTAGTATTTGTTTCGGATTTCGATATTCGTGCTTCGAATTTAGAAGATTCTACTGAGGTTAAATATTAAGTACGGTTTTAAAATTTGACGGCGTGTAAACAAACAAAACTTAATGTCAAATGTAGATACAATAAAAGAACGTTTGAGTATAGTAGATGTACTTTCGTCGTATATCAAACTTGAGCAATCAGGTGCTAATTTTAAAGCGAGATGTCCTTTTCATAATGAGAAGACACCATCTTTCTTCGTATCTCCAGATAGAAATAATTATTATTGTTTTGGTTGTGGTGCAAAAGGAGACATTTTTTCTTTTGTTGAGCAATTTGAGGGCGTTGATTTTCGCGGTGCTTTAAAAATGTTGGCTGAAAAAGCGGGGGTAACACTCGACTATGAACCCAGAGAGCAGGGAGATGAAAAAGAAATACTATTTTCTTTGATGGAGAAATCGATGAAGCTTTATGAAGACGAGCTTCAGAAAAATTCAAAAGCCAAGGAATATTTACTTGGGCGCGGACTTACAGAAAAAACAATTAAGGATTGGAACATAGGATTTTCACCAGATGATTGGCATTTTACTGAAATGTCTTTAAAAAAAGAATTTAAAATTGAGGATATTGAAAAGGCTGGGCTTATTAAAAAAGGGGATAAAGGTTACTATGATAGATTCCGCGGGCGAATTATGTTTCCACTGTTTGATACAACAGGAAGGATTGTGGCCTTTTCCGGGCGAGCATTTGCACAGCCTGATGAAACTGCAAAATATTTGAATAGTCCTGAAACTCCAATATTTAGCAAGTCTGCAGTTTTATATGGGTTACATAAAGCAAAAGCTGGAATTAGAGAAAAAGATTATTCTATTCTTGTGGAGGGCCAGGTGGATTTGCTTATGTCGCATCAAGCTGGTTTTTCAAATACAGTAGCAACTTCTGGTACAGCTCTCACAGAACAACATCTGCATATTTTAAAACGATTTTCAAATCGAATTATGGTGGCTTATGATGCTGATGGTGCAGGGTGGCGCGCATCAAAAAGAGCTTGGGAGATGGGGCTTTCTTTAGGGATGGAAATTAAAATTGCAGAAATTCCAGACGGTTTTGACCCAGCAGACTTAATTTTGAAAGATAAAAATTTATGGAGTGAGGCTTTAAAAAATTCAGAGCATATTGTTGATCTTTGTATCAAAAAAGTAAAAAGTGATATTAAAGATACTAGGCTTTTAAGTAAGCGTATTCGAGAAGAAGTTTTACCATATGTTGCAAACATTGAAAGTAATATGGAGCAATCACATTATGTAAAAAAAATATCAGAACTTGGAGATTTTTCTATTGAATCTGTTATGCAAGATTTACAAAAAATAAAGAGAGCACAAGAACCGGTTTTGGGAAAAGCCGATGAGGGTGGTCCTGAAAAAATAATCCACAAGGATTCACTAGAAAGAAAAATTTTAGGAATAGTTTACTGGCAAGAAAAAAATACAGAGCCTCAAATTGATATAGAATTTACAAAGGGTGAAATAAGAAGAATTATAGGGCAAGATGTTTTTGAAAAAATCGAAGCAGAATTAAAGGAGGTGGTAGGGGATTTGATTTTTGAAGCAGAATCCTATTATCCCAAAAATGAGCTATTAAAAAAAGACATTATTGAACTTTTGAAACAGTTTGAGCTAGAAAATTTAAAAAAAGTTTTTGCTTCAAAAATGAAAGAGATAAATTTAGCTGAAAAAGAAGGCAGAACAGAAGAAGCCCAAATGTTACTTATAGAATGTCAGGGTGTGTCGAAAAAAATAAATGATTTAAAAAATCCTCCGTCCATCTAGTTAAAATAATGACATTTATAAAATTAATAGTATAATTATTTGATATTATGCCAACTCCAAAGAAAAAGAAAAATAAAGCACCTATAAAAAAACAAGTGAAAATTGTGAAAAAAATTAAAACCCTGGCCCCTGGCCGGGCAGGCGGGCAGGCAAACAATAAAAAATCAGTCAAAAAAATAGTAAAAAAGACTGTTATAAAAAAGGTTGTTAAAATTGCTAAAAAACTAGTCAAAAAAATAGTCATCACAAAACCTAAAATTGTTGAAAAGGCCGTAGTTTTGCCTATTGTTAAAATTCCTGTTCCTGCTGTGATTCCTAAAAACAAAATGTGGGAAATGAAGGCAGTAAAACTTATTGATAAAGGTAAGGATAGAGGTTTTGTCACGTATGATGAAGTTTTAAAAGAATTTCCAAATATTGAAAGTGATGTTGATTTTTTAGATGAGCTTTATACACGGCTTACAGTTTCTGGAGTTGATATTGTGGAAGGGGGAGGTCTGTTAGACCTTGATTCTATTTCTGGTGCAAAAGATAAACATGTATATAGTAGAAATCAGGATTCTCAATATGATTCAATCCAAATATATTTGAAAGAAATAGGACAGTACCCACTTATCCATGCTCATGAAGAAAAAGAACTTGCAAGACGAATTTTAGACGGTGATGAAGAAGCAAAAAATTTATTAGCTCGTGCAAACCTTCGACTTGTGGTTTCTATTGCTAAAAAATATGTGGGTAGAAGTGCGGATCTAACCCTGCTTGATCTTATTCAAGAAGGTAATCTCGGTCTTTTTAAAGCTGTAGACAAATTCGACTGGACTAAAGGTTTTAAATTTTCAACTTATGCAACTTGGTGGATTCGCCAAGCTATAACAAGAGCGCTTGCCGACCAGTCACGAACTATTCGTGTGCCTGTTCACATGGTGGAAACAATTGCAAAATATAAACAAGTAGTAAGGAGGCTTACTATTGATTTGGGACGTGACCCAATGCCTGAGGAGATTGCCACAGAGATGGGGCTTGATGTTGAAAAAGTTTATACAATAGAAAAAATTGACCAAAGTACAATTTCACTTGAATCGCCTGTGGGCGAAGATGGAGATGATGGAAAGTCAACTCTTGGTGATTTTATAAAAGATGAATCAATACTTTCTCCAGACCAAGAATCTTCCAGAAGAATTCTTGCCGATCAAGTAAAAGAAATTCTTAATGATCTTTCAGAAAAGGAACGAAGAATTCTTGAAATGCGACACGGGCTTACAGATGGGATTCAACATACACTTGAAGAGGTGGGAAAGAAGTTTGGTGTGACCCGAGAACGTATTCGACAAATTGAAGCAAAGGCACATGAGAAGATACGACAGCATGATAAGATAAATCGGTTGAAGAATTATTAAACTAGTGAGTAGTTGGTAGTGCGTAGTGAGTAGATAAAATACAAAAGCGGTTTCCCTTTGGGAAACCGCTTTTGTGTTTGATAAAAGAAAAACTCAACCGCGGGGCTCTTTTCGTGGTCAAAAATTAGCGCAGGGTTATCCCCATATTTTGTAGAAAAAAGTAAGTAAAAATTGAAAAAAGTGTGCTAA
>CAYZZT010000059.1:0-3630 GCA_964483025.1 uncultured Candidatus Saccharibacteria bacterium
TCACCATCCCCTCTTTTGGTGAGGCGGAGAGTTTAAATGTTGGGATTGCGACGGCGGTGGTGGTGGATAATTGGAGGAGGGGTTTGGATTAAAACCATGTTCCAAAATAACAAGTCAAGTATGGAAGCATTTGACTTGTTATTTCGTAAGTAGAGGATGTTAGCCTGCCCGGCCAGGGAACTGTGTTTGAGAGGAGGGGTGATGCTACGATATATATTCCTGAGTTTTATGTAATCTAGAAACAGGTCCCTTCAATATCTAATAATTAACTTTTTCTCTAAGATAGTTATTAATCTCTTTCCAGGCTTCAAGAAGTAAACTAGATAAATTTTCAAAATATTCTAAATCATTTACATTAAAGTTCTTAATTTTCTCATATGTCTTATTAAACTCACCATCCTGATTACAGTATAATTCGAATGTATCAAACTTTTCCTTACCTAAATTCTCTATCAAATAATTATTTAAATCATCAAACCTCCAAGAAGTATCCCTTACGGCGAGCGTAATTAATCTAGAAATCGAATCAAGGTATAAATCATAAAAATTTTTAAAATTATTTGATATTTTACTATTTTCTATTTCACCTCTATCTATTTTCGCAAGTATCTTACTAAAGATCATTTTATAGACATTATAACCACCACTTAATGTTACATATGAGGGTATGCCTTCATTAAAAAGCTCAGAGTTGAATACACTCCCAATTCTACTAACCATTGCGCCATGACCATATGGTGCTAGCTCTATAAAAACCTCTTTATCTTTAGCAGACAACTCGTCCCAGTGCTCCTTAGCCTCCCAGTACTTTTTGTTAAATTCCAAATGGTGTTCAATAGATTTAAGTCGTTGCTGGTCTATGGATGCAAACTGAGTAAGAATTGGGGATACGCCTTTACTGTATGTAAGTCCAATACTCTTTCCATCCTTTCTTGGTTTTAAATACTGAATGAAAGTTTCATAATCTTCTTCACTTATTTCTGATAAGTTATGTTCTGAAAGAAACCCAATGGCTTGGTCAGAGATATCTCTTTTTTCACGTTCAAGATTATGAATTACTTCTGCAAATTTATATTTATCAGCATGATTTGATTTTTCATCTTTAAGGTGTTTTTTAGCATCTTCTCTTGGATTTTCAGAATCAAGATTGTTTCTAATTTTTTTCAAATCTTTTGCTAATTCATCCCTATACTCTTGATGTGGCTGTTTTTCCATAGTGTCTTGATTATATCAAATACACCCTATACCTACCATCACTATTTTTTGGTCGCGTTGCGACTAGAGAGAATCGCCTAGGAATAAGTTATTTGCCGTCAATTATTTCACGGTCACAAATATTTTTCTGCTGAAAAATTTTCTGACCACGGCTCGGACCGTCGTCCTCCGCCCTTGCGCTTGGGTCCCACCCCAAGCTCACCCCTTCTCGGCTACGCCCTCCTTTCGGTCGGTCGGCTTCGCAGCCTGCGCCCTTCAATTCTCTCTAGTCGTACCAAAAATATAAGAGCCCGATGCTTTCGCATTCGGCTCGTTATTTTTGGGCGACTAGAGTATGGGGAGAATTGGTCAGGAATAAATTATTTGCCGTCGCAAATAATTTTTCACGACCCTGGCTCGTCTGTTTTTTCTACTGAAAAAACATGACTGCGCCTTTCAATTCTCTCACGCAAAGTGTGCAGACACTTTGCTTAGTCGCCCAAAGAAAAAAGTCCAGTTTTACAACTGGACTTTTTACTTGGGCGCCGTAGTAGAGGATGTTAGAACTGTGTTTGAGAGGGTGGATGATGCTACGATTTATATTCCTGCTTTTTACCCTACCGCCGAATACACTATTTAATTTATTAAAAATCAAAACTTAATAACTCATATCCCTTAAGTTATGTTCTTTATTGTGTGCATAATAATCGGTTACAGTCTTTATAACTAAAAACATCAACAGCATACCATATTGACCAAATATCTTTGATGCCAAGATAATTAACAACACACTTGGTATGGTTCTAAAAAGTGTTTTAGAGACCTGTTCCCAACAAGATATACTTAAGTATTCTTTTTTTCCAATATAATTAACAAGGAAGGAAACAGTGTGGGTCACAAAATTTGCCAACAAAACTATTAGCAGATTTGAAGGAAAAGACAGACCTGTTGTTTTATAAATTACACCTAAAAATACTCCGCCATAAACCAAATACCAAATAAGCATAATAAGTATTGAGAAAATCTTTACTTGAAATTGTGAATTTAAATATTTGTTTCCTACATCATTATATTTAAATGGTAATTTTTCTGGTTTTTTACTTACAAAAACTTTAACTATACTAAATAAGTAAATGAGAGTAATATCTACCCAAAAGAAAAATACCATATCAAATATTGTCCAACCAAAAAATAACAAGCCAACTAGTGGGACCACATTGTTTAACAGAATGAATGAAAGAGGTATACTAAAATTCACTTTTAACATATTTACCTGTTATTAAATGTAATAATAAAAAATTATTTATATTTTAAAAAGATTAAATAATTCACCACTACAACCAGAATTTGACCCACCCACAAGTATCCATCCATCTCCATACATAAAGTCAGATTCTTTTTTGCTGAAAAAATCAATTAGATTTTTACTCACGCTACACACACCTGTTTTTCCAATTGCTGTAATTCCTAACACTTGAGCATCTTGATAAATTTTTACCATATCAGTCTCTGCCTTATTATCCGCCCCATTCCAATCCTTCAAAAGTTCGCTACTTGCCTTAATATTATACTTATTCAATTTAACCCTAATTTCACAGCCTACGTTTTTAGATATTAATTCAAAATCTATACCTGTTGTTATATCAGAACCAAGGACTTGCGAACTCATTACCCTATTAAACTTTGTAGGGGTACAATTTTTAAGGGCTTCCACAAAACATTTAATATCTGAAGCACAGTTTTTTGCTTCTGAAATTATTTTACTATTCAGAGTAGATGATGAAGTACTTGTAGAAACAATAAACGTGGTAGATGTTGATGTTTTTTGAGTTACAGCAATTTCTTCTTCCTTGTTGATTTTGGAAATGTCATTATCTTTTTCTGTTGACGTAGAACTTTCTTGAAAAGGGTTAGCTTTGTTTTGCGACTCAATCTTTTGATTAGTAACATATGTCCACCCACCAATTCCCAATAATGATAAAACAGTGATTGTAATTAATAACGGAACAACAAAACCTTTTTGAGAATTTTTCATATGATAAAAGTATAGCAAGTTAGGACCAAAATGTCATTGTCCTACTTGATAGCTTAATCAAATTTTCACTTGGGCGACTAGAGAGAATTGAACTCTCGATACCGGTTCCACAAACCGGAGTTTTGCCACTAAACTATAGTCGCCATATTTTTAACTACCGAAAACCAAACATGTACTATTTCCTCCGTTTGTCATTCCTGCACTTGCCTTCGCGAGCATAAACTCCGGCAGGAATCCACAAGTATTTTTCTGCTAAAAAATCTTCTGGCCACACCTCGGCTCGTCAGCCTCCGGTCTTGCAGTCGGGTCCCTCCCCGACTTCACAGTCTGAAAATTCAGACTTGGATCACGAGTATTTTTCTGCTGAAAAATCTCTCGACCCCGACTCGCGCCGTCGCGCT
>CAYZZT010000060.1:0-3480 GCA_964483025.1 uncultured Candidatus Saccharibacteria bacterium
TCACGGGAATGACAGAAGAGAGAGTAGTAAAATAAATTAAAAAGGTGGTATAATAGTAGAGAAATTAAAAAATTTATTAATTATTAATTATTTATAAATATCATTATGAACGCAGGATTAGACAAAACAAGATTAGTTTCAAATGTTCTCATGCTACTACTTGTAGCAGGAAACATATTCTTCTCCATTCAATATATGGATGGTGTAAGACAGCAAGCCAATAGAGAATCACAAGAAGAAACGAAGTCTGTAGAAAGGCTACAGACAGCTCGTTTCCTAAAGCTTTTCATCGATACAGTACTTAACACAAAAGAAGTTCTGTCTTTTGAAAACAGAGTAAAACTAGAAAGTGATGTACGCCAACTAGGTGACAAAGCTATCACCGCTCAATGGGACGCCTTTGTAGGAAGTAAAGATACAAAAGTTGCTCAGGAGGCTGCAGTGAAGTTGATGTCGATGCTTGGAAGTAAAATGATTTAGAGTATGTTGGCTAAAACATTTTGTACTCAAAATGTTCGCCCGAACTTTTGTACTCAAAAGTTTTAGGGGAAGTAAGATGATCTAGGTTTCTCTATGTCATTCCCGCGGAGGCGGGAATCCAGTCTTCAAATTATGAAGAATTATTATGTATATATTCTTGCGAGTGATAGAAATGGAACTCTGTATATCGGAGTAACTAATAATTTGGAGCGTAGAATATTTGAACATAAACAAAAAGAAGTAGATGGTTTTACTAAAAAATACAATGTTAGTAAATTGGTTTATTATGAATCTACAGAAAATGTAGAGAGTGCAATTGGGAGAGAAAAAGCATTGAAGAAGTGGAATAGAGCATGGAAGTTGGGTTTGATAGATAGTTTGAATCCAAATTGGAAGGATTTGAGTCTAGATTTTTGATACATAAGACTGGATTCCCGCCTCCGCGGGAATGACAAACGATAGGTTTGGCAGGAAAATCCTCTATTTATAGCTGTCAATAATCCTTGCATTAAAGTGATTTTTTGGTATAGTATACCAACTTATGAAGAAAGACACACACCCAACATATTTTAAGGATGCAAAAGTTACATGTGCATGTGGCAATACTTTTACTGTAGGTGGGACTAGAGAAAAAATAGAAATTGAAATTTGCAGTGCTTGTCATCCATTTTATACTGGTATGGATAAGACTTTGGATACAGCAGGACGTGTAGAAAGATTTAAAACACGGGCAGCAAAGACTACAAAGAAGAAATAGCGACATTAAAACACACCCTCGTATTTTCGAGGGTGTGTTTTAATGTAATTTTTAATTTTGTAATTTTTGAATTTTCATGTCCCAGTTTACTGCGTTATCTGGGATAAATAATTTTTAATTTATTAAATTAATACATTAATATATTTGAGCATTATTTAAAAATTAAAAATTTGAAATTAAAAATTGTTAAAGAGATTTTGTAAAAAACACGAAAATATACATAAATCATTACAATTTGCTACACTATACACATATGACGTCATTAGATGAATTCAAAAAAAATAATAAAACTTCTTTCTTGGCACAGGAATATGAAAAACTCGTAGATCAGGCGGGGGATGTTTCTCGTATGATAGAAGCTGATCCAAGCATGAAAGACTTGGCTTCGGATGAAATTAATTCATTAGAAGAACAAAAAAAGAATTTATATAAACAGATGGAAGATATTGTAAAAATAGAGATAGAGGAAGACGAATTCCCGAATGAACTTATTTTAGAAGTCCGTGCGGGAGCTGGGGGAGATGAAGCGTCTCTTTTTGCTCAAAAGCTTGCAGAAATGTATGGGGGCTATGCGAGAGCAAATGGTTGGGGTTTTAGAATGCTTAATGAATCTTTAAGTGCTGTGGGCGGGTATAAAGAAGCCTCATTTGAGATACGCGGGCAAGATTGTTTTAAGAAATTTCGTTTTGAAACTGGGGTCCATAGGATTCAGCGTGTGCCTTCTACTGAAAAATCTGGTAGGGTACACACATCTACTGCTTCTGTAGCTATTTTGCCACTTAGAAAAAAAGTAAATTTTGAAATAAGGCCAGATGAAATTGAAATGGAATTTTCTCGTTCTGGTGGCGCTGGTGGGCAAAATGTCAATAAAGTAGAAACTGCTGTGCGCCTTATTCACAAGCCAACAGGTATTGATGTACGGTGTACATCAGAAAGAAGTCAGGGTAAAAATAGGGAGCTTGCTATGCAAATCCTTATGGCTAAGCTTGAAGCTAAAAAACAGGAAGAAGATGCGAAAAAATTTGCAGGAGAAAGAAAAAGTCAGATTGGCACTGGAGATAGATCAGAAAAAATTCGCACATATAACATTCTTCAAGATCGTGTCACCGACCACCGAATAAAAGAATCTTGGCATAATATTGAGAGTATTTTTCTTGGTGATATTGAAGATATTTTGACCTCAGTAGATGAAGCAAGTCAAAAAGGTTTTGATATGAGTGGGGGAGAGGAGGATTAAGGAATTGGCTCGCCAGCAGGCGATTGCCAAACCTTAACCCCGCCCATCTTTTTGTATTTATGGGCGGGGCGGGGAATTTAAGATTCAAATTATTATTGTTTTTTATCCCCGCCCTTAAATACAACCAAAAGGGCGGGGTGGCGATTTTCATAGTCAACCTAAAGTTTCCTTGAAAATCAGCCACTTGCTTTTCCTAGCTTTTTCTGTTAATATCTGACTTACATTTTATATATGGAACCAACAACAAAAATCAACGACCCAATTATTGAAAGCATGTTTAAAGCAGGTGCTCACTATGGTTATACTCGTGCTCGAAGACATCCTTCAACAAAAACAGCTATCTACGGTGTTAAAAATCGTGTAGAAATTATTGATCTTGAAAAGACAAAGGCTCAATTAGAAGAAGTTAAGAAATTTGTGGGTAACTTAGCAAAAGATGGTAAGCAGATTCTTTTTGTTTCAAGTAAAAATGAAGCAAAGGAAGTTTTAAGAACACATGCACTTTCACTTGGTATGCCGTATGTAGCAGGTAGGTGGATTGGTGGAACTCTTACAAACTGGAGTGAAATAAGAAAACGAGTTGAAAAATACCTTGACCTTCAAACACAAAAAGAGAAAGGCGAGCTTGTAAAATATACAAAAAAAGAAAGATTAATGATTGACCGACAAATTGCAAATCTTGAGGATATGTTTTCAGGTATCGTTCATCTTCGTGGTATGCCAGCAGCACTTTTTGTAATTGATCCAAAACAAGAAGAAATTGCAGTTAAGGAAGCTTTGCAAATGAAAATTCCTGTTATTGCTCTTGCAAATACTGATTGCAATATAAGTAATTTGGAATACCCAATGGTTGGAAATGATGCCAGCCGAGGAAGTATTGGTTTTTTTGTAGAAGAAGTGGCAGAAAGTTACAATACAAAATAGTTCACGACACTAATACACGAATAGGTGCGAATGACACGAATGAATTCTGGTCTTCACACTCCTAGGATTTTATGTCATTCCC
>CAYZZT010000061.1:0-3304 GCA_964483025.1 uncultured Candidatus Saccharibacteria bacterium
ATATGGGATTTATTAATGATATGAAATATGTGATGGGACTAATGCCGAAAGATAGACAAACTCTTTTCTTCTCAGCAACACTAGGACCAGAAATTGAAAGAATCATTAATGACTTCTTGAAAAGCCCAATTCGTATTTCTGTGAAAACTCAAGATACCGCAAAAAGTATTGATCAAGATATTGTGCGAGTTAAAGGCGCACACAAGCTTGATGTGCTTCACGAGCTTCTTATTCAACCAGAATTTCAAAAAGTTTTGATTTTTGGACGAACAAAGCACGGAGTAGAAAAGCTAACAAATATGTTGGCGGATCGAGGTTTCAAAGCAGTTTCAATTCACGGCGACAAAGCTCATGCTCAACGTCAACGAGCTCTGAAATTGTTTAAAGACAATACAGTGCAAATGCTTGTGGCTACAGATGTTGCCGCTCGAGGATTAGATATTCCAAATGTGTCTCACGTGATCAACTATGACCTACCTGAGACTTACGAAGACTATGTCCACCGTATTGGCCGAACCGGCCGTGCAGATAAGACAGGGAAGGCACTTACTTTTGTGGAGTAGACGCTAGTAATTAGGTCCTAGGCTCTAGCATTGTCATCCTCGCGAATGCGAGGATCCATGCTGGTTTTCGTGATGTAAAAATCCGAAATCCGAAGCACGAAATTCGAAACAAATCCTAAATCCAAAATTCAAAGGAATTAAACAGAAAAACACCAGACGTTTCGTGTCTGGTGTTTTTCTTGACTATCTACTCAATACATGCTATAATATAAAGTAGATTTGTACAGGTGTGCAGATCTTCGAAATTTCACCAAATACCACCATGTCCGACTCCGATATCAGATTGGCAAGTGTTTATGCGTCTGCAGTGCACAAAGAAAATGATTTACTCTCACTACTTGAGTACCTCAAAGAAAGTCCCGAGTTGCTTGAAATGATAATTCAAGATTGGCTCGAGACGACTTTAGGTGGCTATGCTTTTTGTGCGTCCAGCCATGGCCATGAAAATGCAAAATGCCCTGACGTCGCACTAGAACTTGGCGATTTTGTTCCTACCACATTTGCGAAGGCTGCCAGATTGGCCTTCTCGAAATTTATGCTGAAGAGCAAACAAGACCTGGCCTTTACCGACGAGAATATTGATGAGATACAGAACTGGTTGAGTGATACACATCCTGATATTCTTCAGGACATTCAATCAGAAGAAGCATCGAATCATAGTCACATCAATTCTCCATCAATGAAGGATTGGGAAAGTGAACTTTTCAAGAAGATTCGAAGGATTAGTGAAGGGAAAGAATAAACACAATCTAACCACCCTGCACAAAATCCACCCTCGCAAGATGGTGGATTTTTTTATGTCCAAATTTCCTTTCACCCATTCGTACGAATGGGTAAATGGAATTTTTTGTAAACCACACGCTCGGCATTTTCATTGACTAAAGGGGATTATATGCTAATCTATTTTTTAGACAATCCCTCTGTATGGTACATAGGGAAGCTCAAAAAGGAGAAAACAATATGAAAATGAACACTGGAAAAACCGAATTCGTAATTACAAACTTCCCCGACAGAACAGAACTTGTGAATTCGTGGATAACTTCAGAAAAATATCCGGCCTATGTCATCTTGCCTTTGCGCAAAGTTAACAAATCTGGAAGTCTTGGACCGCAAATATTTGACAAGGTCCGGGTTGATTCATTGACTGATTATAGGATTCCTGGTGGCACTATTTCTTTTTCTGGAGTATTTGCTCAGGCCAAAGCGAATTCAAAGTGTTATATGTTTAATGCGACATGCTGGCCAAAATCTCAAGGAGAGGATAATTTCGGGAAACTTTTTACAACCCGTAGCGGAATTTAATAAAAATTATCCGCAAATTAATATTTTCTCAAACAATCCACCCTCGCAAGATGGTGGATTTTTTTATGTCTAAATTTCCACTTACCCTTTCGTACGAATGGGTAAATGCATTAATTTATATTAAAATTCTTGACTTTTTGATAAAAAAAAGTTACAAAGAATAAGGAACGTTCGAAGTGAGTAACGTCCAATTGAACAACAGTACAACAAAAAATGACAGTAAACGCATTAGTTGCGACATTTGCAGCATTCACCATATTTGGCGGAAACGTCATAGGCGAAGTTAGCAAAAGTTACAACACCTTGTCTAAACAAGGGTTCGAAGTGAGTGTTATGGATGTCCGAGCGACTCGATATCACAAAACCGATCCTGATGCAGACAAGGAAACTAGACGGGGTAATTCTTCACTCGGGCTTCGGCTTCGTGAAGTAGGACTGAAATCAGTTGGCTCTATTGCAGTCGATTCGAAAGTGATTCCTTATGGTTCACTTGTAATAATTACCACAGAGAGTGGCGAGTCAAATCGCTTCCTTTGTGTCGATACAGGCGGGGATGTAAAAAGTCGAAAGGCTGCAAAAGTCCTTGCTAAAAAGCAAAAGCTCGGTAAAGAAATGGCCGGGCGTCCAGTGATCGATATATACTCAACTAAAAATTACGATGAATGGATGTCCGTCGTCGTGATTAAAGACAATAGTCTTCGGGGCCTAGAGGGCTCTGAGTTGAAGAGTCGCTTGAAAGAGCGTATGTCTGTCGATTTCTGGCCACACAGCAGAGAAATTGTTTCCAATGCGCTAGCGCTTAAGGAGACAAATTTCTTGGCCGAACGATAACCACAGGCGGATGTGCAACACAGTTGCTCATCCGTCTTTTTTTGGCAGAGTACTGCCCGCTGACTTACGCTGACTAAACGCAGACCACGCAGACTAAACGCAGATAGAATTCAAAGACAAATATATTTTGTGGAACTATTCGCGCGAATAGGCGAATGGAATTAAATTCACTATTTTGTGAAAAAGTAAATTGAATATAAAAAAAGACCATAGCATACTGCAGTCTTTATGTAGGTGTCGAATTGTTTGGTGGAACTAGACTTGCTTCAATTACTGGAACCGGAGGTCTGTCAAAAACAGAGTCCGGAACTTCAAAGGTAACTGTTACAACTGTTCTTTCTTTCTTCAATGATCTGTATGCTATACCATGTCGTTCCTCGTTGAATTCTTCGCTTTCAATATTCATCTGATCGACGTCATGTGAGCCTTTAATTGCAGTATCAGATCTACTATCAATAATGAGATGTGCTCTAACTTTCATAATGATTAGTTTGTTTCTATTTGACATAATATAATACATTTTTATAAATGTCAATTTGTTGTACTGCCATAATGGCATTTATGGTATATAATAAATTTATGAACAGTATAATCACCAAACTCTCAAA
>CAYZZT010000062.1:0-98 GCA_964483025.1 uncultured Candidatus Saccharibacteria bacterium
CTTATGACATCTACAACGTCAATGTAGCGCTCTACCAACTGAGCTAACCGCGCATGTTTGTTTTTTACCAACTGGTCACTCATAAAATTCTGGTGAAT
>CAYZZT010000062.1:198-3212 GCA_964483025.1 uncultured Candidatus Saccharibacteria bacterium
CTTCGTGCTTCCGGCCTTGCGAAAGCGTACTCACGCTTTCTCACTAACCGCGCATGTTTGTTTTTTACCAACTGGTCACTCATAAAATTCTGGTGAATTTTTGTGCGACCCCGCCTCAGCACCTTCGTGCTTCCGGCCTTGCGAAAGCGTACTCACGCTTTCTCACTAACCGCGCATTTAAATGAATATTACACTAAAGTTCTATCCATATGCAAGCTTGCGAATTAATATTAACTGAACACTTTTCGCGGTCGCGAAAAGTGTTCAGTATTAATTGTATTTTGTATTAAATTTAACTACCAACTATTTACTACTCACCACTCACTAGTTTGTTTCTTTCTTCTTATCCAACTTCTCAAGCCCTAGTTTTTTGATACCGAAATATACAACTGCGACAATTACTAGAAAATCTATAAGCGCACTAATGAAGTTTCCTATAAGAATATTTGCACTGAACACTTGAATTGTAACATTTGTAAGGTTTCCAAGTTTTCCTAAAAATATTCCAATTATTGGGTTTATAAGGTCTGTCACTAGGGCTGTTACAAGCTTTGTGACCGCACCTCCAATAATGATACCGAGCGCTAAGCCAAATACCCCATGCTCCCGTACAAATTCTATAAAATCTCTAAGTCTTGGTTTAATTATTTTTTCCATATGTGTATTATACCGCTATTCTTATAAAAGGTAAAAAATCTCCACAATGGGAGATTTTTACGCTTTGTGAACCCGTTGCGTGGCTTTCGGAACTTGTGGGGAACAAAGAGAGGATTAAGGGTGTTATACAGGTGCTCAACTTGTTTATGTCGTAGAAAGTACACAATGTTCACTTGTTCACAGGTCTTCTCAAGATTAGTGAACAATATTACTATTTGCTCTTAAAAAGAAAAGAGGACAGCTTTACCTGTTTCCTCTTAATGAAGTATTCGTTATCCCACTTGCTTTTTTAAACGGTGGCAAGCTTTTTTACAAGAAGCTTAGTTCCTGCGTGCCAATACGACTTACCTTTAAAATGTATAAGTTCATTATCCATAATTAAAACCTCCTGGTCTTCATTGGGGAATCTGCATCCTGGCGCCCAAATTGTACCCTGACTTGTTTTCGAAAAATCTTCAGCTTCTGTAAATTCTACAGGTACAAAATTATTTTCCCCAAGAAATTTATCGAGTTCACTTCTGCTGCTAAGTAAATATGGAAGTTCTAGTACTTCTGCTCCATACTTCTCAAGAAGACTCAAGTCAATTTCTTTAGGTGTTTTTGTATCAACTGCTTGCAGATTATTATTTTCAATATTTTTCATAATTTATTAAGGTTATTTAATGCTTGCATTATAACAAACTAAAAAGTTCTGAGCAATACTTTAGGGTGTCTTAAAATATGTTGAGAAATAAGAAGAAATTTACTAGTGAGCCACAATAATTTTCATTCCGTCGAATGAAAATTTTCCAGCCCCGGACCACGGAGAGGCGGCTAGGAATAAATTTTTGTCGTCACAAAAATTTTTCACAGCCCTGGCTCACTCCCAGATTTACTAATCTTGGTCCCGTTCCGCCTTTCGACTCTCCGCCGTAAGTGCTACCCAGCACTTACTTGAGGTCATGAACAAAAATGGCTCATACTTTCGTATGAGCGCATTTTTGTACCATGACCTTACGGGGAATCGAACCCCGATTACTGCCTTGAAAAGGCAATGTCCTAACCGTTAGACGATAAGGCCAATATATATTTGTTACATAACGTTCGATTGCATGAATCGGTCACGAGTATTTTTCTGTTGAAAAATCTCTCGACCCCGACTCATCTAAAAGTATTTTTCTGATGAAAAATCTTTTAGCCATACCTCGGCTCGTCAGCCTCCGGTCTTGCGTTCGGGCCCCATCCCGAACTCACGCCCTCGCTCCCTCCGTCTTTGAATTGCTCCATGTTTTCGCAATTCAACCCCTCTACTGCTTTGAAAAGGCAATGTCCTAACCGTTAGACGATAAGGCCGTTTGTGTAACTCAAATAATATAGCACTTTTTGGAAAAAAAGCAAAAAAATGCTAGGATACAACACACGGAGAGGTGCCAGAGAGGATAAGAAGAGAACTGCTTCTCTTTTTATCCGAGGCGTGGAGTCGAGGTGGCAACCACGATGCTACCGTTCCGAAGGACGACAATTTTAGTGATAGCGAAATATATTGGAGAGGTGCCAGAGAGGTTGAATGGATCGCTTTCGAAAAGCGACATACCAGAAATGGTATCGGGAGTTCGAATCTCCCCCTCTCCGCCAAAATATCTTTAAGGAGGACGAACCTCTTAGGACATATTGTAAACCTAGGCATAGTGTTATATAATAGTATACATGAGTTCAAATCTATTAAAAGAGAAAGCAATTTCTTTAAGAAAGCGTGGTTTTTTGTATTCAGAAATACAAAGCAAAATTGGGGATATTCCTAAAGCCACTCTTTGCTATTGGTTAAAGAATATTAACTATAGTGGGGAGGTGTTAAAAATACTTGAGAAAAAGAATAAAAGTAGTTCACTTAAAAATATTAAACAATTTAATAAAAACAGAAGTTTAGTAGTTAAAAAAGATAATACAGTTGCTTTTAAGGAGGGTAAGGAAATGCTCATGTTTAGTGATGATAAATTAATGTTTATTGGAGTTTCACTATTTTGGGCAGAGGGGACAAAAGCAAAACAAGCGAACAGAACTCCTGATTTACGATTTACAAATAGTGATGAAAAAATGATATATATTTTTATGAAATTTCTTAGAAAATATTTTGATATATCCAATCAAAAACTTAAAGGATCAATTCAAATTCATGAAAATTGTGATAAAGGAAAAGCAATTAAATATTGGTCAAAAATCACAAAAATATCAGAGGATAAATTTTACATAATAAACCAAAAGCCTATATCAAGTAAAAATAAAAGACCTAAGCATTCTCTTCCGCACGGTACCGTTACCATAAGGTATGTCAGTAGGTATGCATATTATAAAATGATTGGAGCGATTAGTGCTTTGAA
>CAYZZT010000063.1:0-1144 GCA_964483025.1 uncultured Candidatus Saccharibacteria bacterium
ATGCCTTCTGATACTTCGATATATTAAAGACTATTCCAACCGCAATAAATTCAAATAAAAGCGCGGAGCCTCCCTGACTAATAAATGGTAAGGGTTCACCTGTAAGAGGGGCAATACCAATCATTGAGGCAATATTCAGAAATGCCTGCGTAGTAAGTAGTATAACAATTCCAACCACGGTAAGTCTACTAAAGGAATCTGGTGCTCTAGATGCAATTTTGAGCCCACGAACAGCAAAAATAACAAACAAAATAATAATTGAAACACTTCCAATAAAGCCAAATTCTTCTGAAAATACAGCAAAAATTGAATCACTAATTGCCTCAGGTAAAAAATTAAATTTTTGAAGACTTTGTCCAAATCCCCTACCAGAAAATCCACCTGATCCAATAGCGATTAGAGATTGTTGTATTTGATATCCAGAACCTAGAGAATTTTCTGCGGGGTTAATAAATGTCATTACTCTTGCCTTCACATAAGGCATTGTAAAAACAAGTGTGGCAAATACTAAAAGTCCAAATAATATAATAACTGCAATATGTCGAAGCTTGCCACCAGCTGTAAAAAACATAGCAAGCAAAGGAACACACAAGACTCCAAAAGTAGCAGTATCTGGCTGAAGAGCGAAAATAATTGCTATACAAGAAGAAATTCCAAGAAAGTAGCCGAGCCCATATTTCCAATCTTTTATTTTATCTTTTAAATTTGCAAAAATGGAGGCCATGTACAAAATAGTGGCAATTTTTAAAACTTCAGATGGTTGAAAAGTTTTACCAAAAATATTTATCCACCTTGATGCGCCATTACTTTTCTGGCCTATATGCGGTACAAAGACTAACAAAGTAAGTAAGACTGAAAAAATAAAAAAATGTAAAGAATATTTTTTTAAATATTCAGTAGGAATTTTTGAAAAAATAAATAGCCCAAATATGCCTCCAAAAAGTCCAAAAACAATATGGTTAAAAGCAATTCCATAAAAATTAGCCCCTGAGCGAGAAAGCAAACTAAGTGAAGCAGATATAAAAATAACAAGCCCACAAAAGGCTAGCAAAAACACCACAAAAGCAAATATTTTATCAATTCCTTGCCGTTTCATTGCAGTTAATTATAGCACGAGAATTCAGAATTATGAATTAACTTGTCC
>CAYZZT010000063.1:1244-3150 GCA_964483025.1 uncultured Candidatus Saccharibacteria bacterium
TTCAACAACGCGAATATCACCCCAATGATACAAAAAACAATCGAAATAACCCAATATCGCATTGTCACTTTGTATGATGGCCATCCGAGGGCTTCAAAATGATGATGGAGTGGCGCAACAAGAAATATTTTTTTTCCTCTAAAACGTTTAGAAATTTGCTGAATAATTACAGAAAGAGATGTAATAACAAGCGGAGCTCCAATAATTAAAAAAGCAATTACACCATGTCCTTCACCAAGAGTATCAGTCATAAAAGCAACTATAGCTAAAACAACAGTAAGCGCCATACTACCAGTCTCCGACATATAAAATCTAGCAGGCGGAATATTAAACCAAAGAAAAGCTAATAATCCCCCAACAATAGTCGCACAGAGAGCAGCTATATCAATTTGATTTTGAAAAAAAGCGATCATTCCGTATCCAGTAAACATAATTGCAAAAACTCCACCGGCTAAACCATCTAATCCATCAATAATTCCACCTGAGTAAATAAATAACATTACACCAACAAAAAATGGAATGAACAGAATTCCTAAATTAATAGGATTTGAAAAAATCATACCGATAGATGAAACTTCAAGTTTAAAAAAGAACCAAGATGCACAAAATAGCCCAATAAGAGAAACTATCAAAAGTCTTTTTGTGAGAGAGAGCCCACCAGCTTTATTACTTCCACCTCCCTTTATTTCATACATATCATCTACAAAACCCACAAATGCTCCGAGAAGAAGTGCAAAGAAAGGAATCCAAGTCTGTGAACGACTTAAAAATTCTAATTTGTGAAATATTTCAAAAGGTAAAAAATGTGAAGCAAACCACAAAAGAGCAACTGTGATAAATACACTTGCCCAAATAATCACTCCTCCAAGTCGTGGAGTCCCAACCTCCTTTTTTTCATGTAAGCCATTAAAAATTGGGGTATCATTCCCTTCCAAGGATACTTTTCCCGCTTTCTTTTTCCACATTTCATTTTTATATAAATATGCAGTCCAAAGTGGAGTAATAGAAATACCAACAATAAAAGAAATTGCTGCTGGTAAAAAAACTTTGATTAGGTCTAGGATCATAATTAATATTTTGGATAATTTTTAATTTTTAAGCACAAATTTTAAAATAATTTTTTAATTTTGTAATTTTTAAACCTAGCAAACCTTATGTCATTCCTGCGAAGGCAGGAATCCAGTCGGTAGGTTTAAAATTCTTGGATTAAATACAAATACATTTTCAGACTAGATTCCTGCCTTCGCAGGAATGACAGAAGTAGAGTTTTGTATTTCATTCGTGTCATTCGTTGTATTTATTCGTGTATTGGTGTCGTGTCATCGTCAGATCTATTCATCATCTCCTCATCCATTTCCTCATTTGATAACTCTTCCTCCTTTGTAATTTCTGGCTCCTTATTTGCGGTTTTAAACGATTCAATATCTCTTTTTACAGATTCATATTCTGGTAATTCCTGAATATTTCTTACTCCCAAATGAGCAAACAACTCAAAAGAAGGTTTATACACAAAAACTCGAGCATCTTTCGGATCTGTAATCTTTTCTATCAAACCACGAACAAGAAGATTACGCAAAATAAATTGAGAATTTACTCCTCGAATATAATCAATTTCACTTCGTTTTATTGGACCTTGATATAGCACAATCGAAAGAGTTTCGAGTGAGGCCTTTCCTAAATCTTTACTTAATTCTTCTTTTGTAAGCTCTTCTATAATTCCCGAAAATTCTGGAGAAGTTGCGAGCATTACCTCATCTTCCTTTTCAATTAATGCAACTCCTCTATTTTGCAAATTATCTTTAAGTGTGTTAATTCCAAATTGTATATCATCTACTGACACAGAAAACATATCCGCCAATTTTTTTAATTTCATCGGCTCCCCTTTCCAAAACAATATTGCTTCTAT
>CAYZZT010000064.1:0-2987 GCA_964483025.1 uncultured Candidatus Saccharibacteria bacterium
TTCGAGTTATTATTTAGAAATGTCGAGTGTCCTACTTGAGGGGTAGCTAGAGGTTCTATGTTATGTGTTATATGTTCCCTAGTTGCTTCTTCCCCTCCTCCCAATAACTAGGATTATTTTGTGTTGTTTTCATCCAATACCACCATTCTACTCCCCAAAAATATGCTCGCGAAGCGCCAACTTTTTTTGTAAATGCAATATTTTTTTGCATTTGTGCCAAACTTGAAGTTTGTTCTTGAATATCTATTTTAGTGTTTGCAGGTGTACCCCCAGAAAACCAAGGTTCAGCCTGAAGTTCAGATACAAAGAAATTATTATAATCTCGATTCCAAAATGATGCTCTGATTTTATATACAGAAGGCGGTACCCAATTATATGTCCAAACAACCCCATTTGGTGTACGTACAACCCTATACACAGTTACACCTAAAATATCACCCATACTAGATGCTTTTTGCCATGTGGAAAGTTCTCCACTATCTGTCATTATCACCTTATGCTTATTATCGAGTGAGTGTACCAGATTTACTTCTTCCATCACAGAAGATTCATCAAAAATACCACATTCACCAAATTCAAATTTTATAAAAGGTTCATTTTCTACCTGCCAATACTCAAGCGCAGGATGATTTTTATATCTATTTACCGTTGTTTCAATATACGAAAGAAGCTCTTTCTTTTTTTCATTTACTGGAGTCGTCTTTATCCACTCCGGAATATAACACTCTGGCCAACGAGGCACCTTTTGCCCTAAAGCCAGCAACACTTTCACATTGTGTTTTTCTGCTTCATTCATATAATAATCCACATTTACAAATGAATAGGCATTTCTATCTACTTCTACTCGACTCCACGGTACAGCAAGGCGAATATATTTTGGTTTCAAATCTGTAAGTATTTCTGCATAAACTTTTTTAGAATCAAGCCCTAAAGACTCAGCATATTCTGGACTGAAACTTACACCAAATTCAACATTATATTTCTTAAAAGAAAAAACCCAAAGTAAAACATAAATAACAACCAAGATTAAAATTAAAAAAATAGCGAATTTTTTAAAAAAATTTTTCATAATTTATCTTAAAAACAATAAACCAATAATCATAAATGCAATAGCAACACTCTCAATAATAAGCTCTCTTTTTGTAAATTTTTCAAAAAAGGCTAATGGTTTAAATTTAGTTAAAAGATATATAAAGATAAACATAAGCGCATAATGTATACCAGCAAGTCCATTTACCACGGTCACGCTACCGATAAAAATAGCATATTGAACCAATACAACAGCCAGAATACCAAGTGCTTTATTCCAAAATACAATTTTTCCACCTCCACTTTTAATTTTATCTTTTCCCTTATTTGAAATTGCTTTCAAAACTCCCGGAACACAGAGTGCAAATACTGCCACAAGCCCCACAGAGCCTTTTGTCCAAATAATTCCTGTAAAAAAAGGATACAGCCCATAAACAAATTTTGCAGATACATGCGATAGTCCAAAAAGAATTCCTGATATAAAGGCCCAGACAAAACCCTTATGAAAGCCTGTATGTTTTTTATTTCTTTCAACAGATAGTAAAATACTTGCCACTATTAAGAAAAATAGACCTATTTTAATCCCCAAACTCAAAGTCTCACCTAAAATTGAAGCTGAAAGAAAAAAAGTTGAAAGGGCAACAACTGCTCCCACAAAAGGAGTCACATGGCTTGCCTCTCCAAACTCCAATGCGGTAAACATCGTCCACATACCAAAACCATACGCAAGTCCAGAGAAAACAGACACCCAAAATCCCAAACCACTAATCTGAACACACCAAGGTAATGCCAAAAATGCCAAGAAGAAAAATATTGTTGAGTAAAAAGTATAAATAGCTGGCTTTTTAACAGTCTTCTCTAGAATAGACTTATCTAAAATAGACACTACTGCTAAAAGCGTATAACCTAAAATCGCAAAAAATAATGAAGTCATCATATTGTGTGTATATTTTCAATTTCCTCTTTTTCTCTTTTTAATAAAAGACTTTCTATGTGATACGTACCGCGTTTTGGGGCATTCAAAAATCCATCCATTGCCATTTCAGCAAATCTCCCTTCCTCCAGCCAGTCCACAAACCATTGATAGGCATATACAGGATCACCTTGGTCAATTCCCGCTTCAACAGTTTGAAGCCACTCTCTGTTACGCACCTCCTGTGAGCCAAGTGGTGAGGCAATAATTATTGGTAAACCAAGTCCCACATAAAAAGAAAGCTCACTTGGCTTTGTCCAAAGAATATCAGTTTCAATTAATACTTTATTAAATTCTCTAAAATAAGTAAATTTATCTGGATTATATATAATTCTTATTAATCCTTTTTCATACAACTCTGTCAAATTTTCTTTATTTTTTATAATTTTTATATATTTATCAAACAAAAACTTTGATGTCCCCACAACTAAACATAATTTAATTCCTCCATGTTCTATTACATTTTTTAAAGACGTTAAAATTTGCTCACCTATCTCTGCTTGCGCCCCCGCCCCACCCACAGCAAAAGTTAAATTGACCGGTGAATTTAATACTTCTTTATTTACACCAAAATTATCAGCTAAAAGAGCTTCGTATTTTTTTCTATAAACACCTTTAGGGTCGAGCTTTACAATCCTTCGATAAGTATTTTCTTTCAATGTGGAAAGATTTTGTTCGTCACCTAGCATTTCAAGCGGAAGTGGAAAACCAGTTGTAATTATCTTCTCTTCTCTTACTCCATAAAGCAAAAGCCTTTCTTTTACTCTGTGATTTGGTGCTAAATATATAATCCTACTTTTTTCAGGATAAAGTGGCGCCCATGCTCTTGAAACATCTGTGTCTGTGCAAAGACAATATATCTCACCTTTATATCCATGCTCTTCTGCAAAAATGGCTGGCATAAAAAAAGATGTAAGAAGAGGTAATGGTTTCTTATTCAAAACTTCAATCAAATGCTTGCCCAAACCTTTCTTAATCATTCTAT
>CAYZZT010000065.1:0-2986 GCA_964483025.1 uncultured Candidatus Saccharibacteria bacterium
ACGACTCGACTCGTCAGTCTCCGTCCTTGCGCTCGGAAACTCTTCCGAGCTCACCTCGCATTCGCAAGGATGACAATGCAAAACTACCCACTACAAACTACTCACTACCAACTAAGGATGTAATCCGCTTCGGCCTCACCAGTATAAAAAACTTCGGCGAAGGAATCGGACAAGCGATTATTGACGAAAGAAAAAAAGGAGGAAAATTTATTTCTCTCGAAGATTTCCTCACACGAGTTCGAGATAGAAATTTGAATAAAAAATCTCTAGAAGCATTAATTAAAACAGGGGCCATGGATGCTCTTGGGGAAAGAGGTGCAATGCTCGGCAACCTTGAAGCAATATTAGAATTCAACAAACAAGTTGCACGTGCCCCTGAGCATCAAGATTCACTTTTTGGTGCAGGCACAATCGAGCTTCCACCGCTTCGCCTTTTGCCAATGCCTGAAGCCTCAAAAGACGAATGTTTACTTTGGGAAAAGGAACTTCTTGGTCTTTACATTTCCGGGCACCCACTAGAAAAATATCGTGAAGTACTATCTAAAAGAGGTTCAACTATCAAACAAATAAAAGCAACCGCGAAAGAAGAAATGGTTGTTGTTGTCTCCGGCTTCATAGATGAAGTAAAAGAAATCCTTACAAAAAAAGGAGATAAAATGTGCTTCATGAAATTATCTGATTTCGACTCTTCAATCGAAATTGTATTCTTCCCAAAAACCCTCGAACAATTCAAAGCCCTAGTCATCCCCGAAACCTGTGTTTCTATCAAAGGCAAAATGTCGAAACGAAACGATACGGAAAGTATTATTGCCGATGCGATAAAACCGTTGGTCTAAATTATTCGGGAAAGGTCTAGCCTTAAATCTCCAAAAAGGCTAGACCTTGAGGAGAATAATTTAGCAGTTAATAGTTAGTAGTTTGTAGTGAGTAGAAGAATTCAAAATCATTATTCCGCACCCTCTGTCATCCTTGCGAATGCGAGGATCCATGCTGAATTGTGAGTTGTCATTCCGGCGGAGGTTAAAATTCTAGTGAGTGCCAAAATAAAAACTTTTCAGAATTTTTGTGAGTGAAGCGAAACAAAAAGTCGAAAGGATATACTGCGACAATAGGTCGGGAATCCAGTCTTGCACCCGTGTTGCTCACAAATAGACACGCTGTTTATTAAAACATCCTTGTCATGGCCCACTCTGCCCACTCTTCATCTGTCGTATCCATTCTTTGCACAAAAATATCACAAGGATTAGCATTATAAAGTCTATCGTTGCTTCTTTGACAATGAATTACCACATAACGCTCACCTTGATCAGTATTAGTAAAACATTTAATATCACCTTGACCAAGAATTGTCTCCTTTCCCACCCCCCAATAATACTCTTCTTCCGGCCCAAACTCACCCGGCATTCTATGTCCTGTAACCATTTTAGGATTTTCACTTAAAATAAGAGCTTTTGCAGATTTAACAATTAGTTTTTTGGGGTTAGATATATCTTCAAACGTAATCTGTACTGTTACATTATGGCCACCTAAAATACCTAGCTGACGACCACTCTGCATTATGAGTAAATCGATAGCAAAAGTACCCTGAACATTTTTATGCTCAAATTGTCTCCAGCCAAAAAGTTTATTCATTGCTGAAATACTTTGTTCAGAATTAATCTCTGTTTTTTCAACAATGCTTTCAATCTCTTTTCTATCTATGGACATATTTAATCTACGTTCCTTCTCATATTTTGCATTAAGATATTCATAACTAATTTTCTTTTTCTCCAAATACTCTTTTGCATTTTGTTTTGCGTTCTCGGAGTCGGGTTTATTCCTAATATCTTTTAATTCATTTGCTAATTCATCCCGATACTCTTGATGTGGTTGTTTTTCCATACCCCTAATTATAGCCCCCGGCCGCCAACCTTGTCAAAAATGATTTTCCTTAACAATCATTCCCCTCACCCAAACCCCAAACATCCCAAAAACCAACTATGCACATTATACACGGCCGTGTATAATGTGCATAGCAAATATTTAGAGAAATTTTTAATAAATAATATAAATACTATTTTAATCCAAAAGATTTTTTTAGATTATCGTCGCATTCGATACTATCCACAACCATATACAATACATCTCTACCAATTTTTAAATCAGCTTTTAGTAAAGAAATAAATTCTGAGCAGTCATACGGAAAAACCCAAACACTTGCCTGCAACCTTACAAAACCCATAGTCACTAAAAAATACCTAAGTCGATCTCTTAAACCTCTCTTTCCTTCTGAAATATCAAAAATAATCACATGCCACTTCTTATTCCAAATTCTTGGTATTGTTAACTCATAACCCTCGCAAATGTATTTTATTAATTTTTTATGACCCTTTTCCGTCAATTGCAAAAAACCTTTTGAATCTCTTTTTAAGCAACCATTTTTTACTAAATTATTTCTAGCTCTATTAATTATTCCATTTGGAAATTTTGAAGGTAGGATTCCAAGCTTCGATAAAGCCCCCAACACATTTGGCGCAACTAATCCCACACTCAAAACACCAGCAACTTGCACAGTAGAAAGAATTGCCCTTGAAATATCCCCTTTTGTTGTTTTTCTAACAACTTTTATCATACTAACAATTATACGCTTACAAAAAATAATATGCACACAAAACGTACATCAAAATCTCGAAATATTTATTATGCAGATTAGTGACGGCCGTCACTAATCTGCATAATATAATTATTGATAATTATTACACGAGGCTTACTATCCGAATTTGCCTTTGCGCAAATGGGGGGAAATTGGTATTATCAAATGTATGAATTCAGATAATATACAAACAAATTTAACTGAGAATAAACAGGCAATTAATACTGAGGAAATGCTATCTTACAAGAGACATACACTCGCCCACCTTTTGGCTAGTGCTGTAAAGGAACTTTATAGGGATGCGAAGCCTACCTTAGGGCCATCTATAGATAATGGCTTTTACTATGATTTCGA
>CAYZZT010000066.1:0-2952 GCA_964483025.1 uncultured Candidatus Saccharibacteria bacterium
GGTGTTTCATCGAGTAAAATGATAATTGTTGATACTAAAGGAATTTTGTATCACGGTAGAGAGGACTTGAATAGAGCAAAGGCAGAAATGGCAAAGCTAACAAATAAAAGTAAATTAACTGGTGGGCTTGATAAAGCAATACAAAACGCCGATGTATTCATTGGAGTTTCTGCTCCAAATGTTTTGAAAAAAGAATGGGTAGAAACTATGGCAGATAAACCAATTGTCTTTGCAATGGCAAATCCGAATCCAGAAATTTCTTACGAAGATGCAATGAAAACAAAAATTGCTGTTTTTGGCACAGGGCGCTCAGACTATCCAAATCAAATAAATAATGTTTTAGCTTTCCCGGGAATTTTCCGCGGGGCTTTAGATGTGGGTGCAAAAAAAATTACAGACGAAATGAAAATTGCGGGAGCTTATGCAATAGCTTCTCTCGTGAAAAAAAAGGAATTAAAAAAAGATTATATTATTCCTAGCCCGTTTGATAGGAGGGTGGCGAAGGTGGTAGCAAAAGCTGTTCGCAATGCGAAAAAATAATACATAGGTAAGGCAAGTTTCAAAATATAAATGCTATTGTAAACAATAGCATTTTTAACTAAAGTCTAGAATCTCAGAAATAGAAAGATTTAAAATGCTATCGTAAACAATAACATTTAAATGATTATCACGGATTAATACTAAGTAAATTCAACACATTTTTTTAATTTTGAGAATAGTGACAAATATGAATTAAGGCGCAAGATATATATAGATTCGAAACAAACAAAGGAGGAAACTTTGAGTGCAAGAAACAAAAGAAGAAAAGAGAAGAAACTGCAAAAATCTCCAACCATTAAAAAGGGCACACTGGATCCGGATTCATTGGCGCGCGTCGCAATAGTTGAATATCCAAGTGGCAGTAGTAAAATCTACTGGCTCATACATTTACCTGCTTATGAAGTTCTTGCTTTTTGGCAGAGTAAAGATTCAGAAAAAATAAAGTTTTTGAAAAAACGTTGTAATAGGCACCACAGAAAGGAAAAACAACGCGGCGGAACAGGGGGAAAAAATTTATCAAATGTTGATATTTACTCACACGGTATGTATCATAATTTGATTTCTTTAGTAGCAAAAACCTCAAGAGTCTCTGCAAAAAATGTTCAGACTGAGAATATACAGAAATTTCTCCGGCAACTGCTTCCAATTGTACAGAGGTTGCTGATAGATCATGACACTGGGCACCTACATAGTCCACGAAGTTTGGAAATGATTTTAAATAAAATCTGGTTACCTGCGGACGAACCAATCAGATTTTATGCGGATGACAATAGCTATCCCGAATTTCCTATTTTCTAAGTTTGATTACCACGCAAAGCACTTAGCTGGCGTGGTTTTTTTATGCATATAAATGTGTTAATATCATGACAAATGTCATACATTCCAAATCAAAAAATATTAGAAAAGTACGCAAATGTGCTTGTTAATTTTGCTTTAAATAGCGGAAAGGGGATTAAAAAAGGGGAAACAGTGCTTGTGCAAGCGGGTGAGTCTGCCCGAGAACTTTATGTGGAACTTTTGAAGGCTGTTTGGCGAAAGGGCGGAAATGTAATTTCAAATTATAGTTTGGATACATATTGTGATGCAGATAATATTTCAAAATTCTTTTATCAAAATGCTACAAAAGAGCAATTAGAATTTTTCCCTAAAAAATATCAAAGAGGTTTGATTGATGAAATGGATCATTCTATTTACATAATCAGTGAGACAAATAAACACGCACTCAAAGGTGTGGATTCTAAAAAAATGATGATTCGAGGCAAGGCATCAAAGCCAGCCATGGAATGGCGAAGAGAAAAAGAAAACGCAGGAAAATTTACTTGGACACTTGCACTTTTTGGTACAGAAGCAATGGCTAAGGAGGCAAAACTTACAGAAAAAGAATATTGGGATCAAATAATCAAAGCTTGCTTTTTAGATGAGAAAGACCCAATTAAAAAGTGGAAAGAGGTATATAAACAGATGGCAGAAGTTGAGAAGAAAATGAATAAATTACCGATTGATAAATTGCATGTTGAAGGAGTGGATGTTGATCTTTGGATTCATCTCGGTAAAAAAAGAAAATGGGTTGGTGGAAGTGGAAGAAATGTGCCTAGTTTTGAACTTTTTACTTCACCAGATTGGAGGGGAACAAATGGTTGGATTAAATTTAATCAGCCACTTTATCGTTATGGTAATTTAATAGAAGGAATAGAGCTTACATTTAAAGATGGAAAAGTTGTAAAAAGTAGGGCAAGGAAAAACGAGAAAGTTTTGAAAGATATGATAGCTACAGAAAATGCAAATAAAGTGGGGGAGTTTTCGCTCACAGATAAAAGGTTCTCAAGAATTACAAAGTTTATGGCTGAAACTCTTTTTGATGAAAATATGGGAGGACCACAAGGCAACACACATATAGCGCTAGGAAGCTCATATCATGATTGTTATTTGGGTGAGCCGAGTGCTATAACAAAAGAAGAATGGGAGGAATTGGGTTTCAACGATTCGTCTGTGCATACAGACATAATTTCGACAACAGAGAGGACAGTGACTGCGTATTTGCACGGAGGGAAAGAGGTGGTGATTTATGAAGGGGGAGAATTTACAGTTTAGTTTCTCTTTTGTCATTCCCGCGAAGGCGGGTGAGAAAGCATGGGTATGCTTTCGCAAGACCGGAGGCTGACGAGCCGAGGTGTGTTCAGAAGATTTCTCAGCAGAGAAATACTTGTGAATCCAGTCCCAGAGAATTAAAATTCAGTCCTAATGCGAGACTGGATTCCCGTCTTCACGGGAATGACAATTCTCGAGTGCAGATGAAGTAAATTAATGATAAAATTACCAAATATATGGAACATTTAACTTTTGGTGTAATAACGCTCGCTGCACTTTTGGATAGTATAAATCCTTGTGCCTTTTCTATACTTTTTTTGACGA
>CAYZZT010000067.1:0-2609 GCA_964483025.1 uncultured Candidatus Saccharibacteria bacterium
CTGTTGATGTTTCAGAAATTGGACTTTCAGAAACTAAAGGAAAGAAAGAGGAGGATGGAGTGGAGGCATAATCTAGTTTTAAAAATTAAAACCCTCACGTTGAAAGATGTGGGCTTTAATATATTAAGATTTTTCTGGAGGTTAAACCTCCAGAAATTTTCAGATAATTAAGATTTTTCTGGAGGTTAAACCTCCAGAAAATAATGATTTTATTACATTATATATTTAAAAGAGTATAATTGTTTGATGACAAGATCTTTTGATTTTTCGATTGGTGAATTTTATCACTTATATAATCGAGGTGTAGATAAACGTATTATTTTTTTAGACGATGAAGATTATAAGCGTTTTGTTAAACTTCTTTTTATTTGTAATAGTAATAAAAGATTTAATTATTATGATGTTTTTAATGAAAATACATCAGAAAATTTTAATAATATTGAAAGGGGATCACAGTTGGTGTCTATTGGTGCATGGTGTTTGATGCCAAATCATTTTCACTTGTTAGTAAAGGAAAATTTGGAGGTTAAACCTCCGGAAGAGAAGAATTCAGGCATAAGTTTGTTTATGCAAAAACTACTTACGGCATATTCAATGTATTTTAATAGGAAATATAAACGCAGGGGATCACTTTTTGAAGGAACTTTTAATGCAAGACATGCTGATCGCGATGAATATTTAAAATATTTATATGCATATATTCATTTGAATCCTATCGGTATTATTGATAAAGGGTGGAAAGAAAAAAGAATACATAATTATGAAATAGCCAAAAAACATCTTGAAAATTACAAATATTCAAGTTATCTGGATTATATTGGAGAAAAAAGATCGGAATATGTAATATTAGATTCAGTAGACTTCCCTGAATATTTTAAGGATGTAACCGATTTTAAACAACTAATAGAGGAGTGGATGAATTTTTCAGATATAAAATCTGGAGGTTAAACCTCCAGAAATTTTCAGATATGTGAAATCTGGAGGTTAAACCTCCAGAAAAACTCCAGAAACTAGCAACAATTGGGCTTTAGGCTAGAGCTTTAATACAAAGAGAGGCTTTCCCGAAGGGAAAGCCTTTTTTGTATTTGAATTCTGTATTTGGCTAGAGCCTAAGGCTCGACTTATTTTTGTTTGCAAAAATAGAAGTACCCTTGTGGTATAGTGCCTAACGGCTAAATATGCTATCATTAGAGAAATAATGAGAAGAATTTTTTATGTTTTAAGTATATGTCTGCTATTTTCTGCTTTAGTTAATACTGTAATAGCTCAAACTCCTGGTGTTGGAGATTGTTTGTCGTCTCCCGAAGCAAAAGCAAAATGTGAGGCTGAATTAGCAAAAACTGAAAAAGAAATTGTGGAGACTACACAAGTTTTGAATGTTCAAAAGACTCAATCATCATCTATACAAAAAGATGTGAATGTTTTGACATCAGAAATTAAGCAAAAAACATTAAATATAAAAGCGAAGGATATTAATATAAAACAAATTGGTGGTGAGATTGTAACAAAAACAAAAAAAATTGGTGATCTTAATAGTCAAATTCAAAGAGGTCAAGACTCGCTGGCTCAAATAATTAAAAAATTAAATCAGGTGGATGAGGTTACCTTACCTGAAATTGTTTTTGCAAATGCAAGCCTCTCAGACGCGCTTATAGATGTAGATAATTTTAACTCTATAAATAGATCCATTGAGGATTTATTTGCAAATATTAGAGGGACAAAAACTGTAGCCGAAAAGGAAAAAGAAGCACTTGATAAAAAGAAGGCAGATGAGCTTAATGCAAAACAAACTATTGAAGCAAATAAAAGAGCTGTTGAAAAAAAAGAAGCAGAAAAGAAACAACTTCTTGCTGTTTCTAAAACTACAGAGTTTACTTATGAACAATTAATTGCTCAAAAACAAAAAAAAGCTCAACAAATTCGAGATGCACTTTTTACACTTAGAGATTCTGGTGCTATTCCTTTTGGAACAGCTTTAAATTATGCAAAAGAAGTTCAAAAAATAACTGGTGTGCGTCCTGCATTTTTGCTCGCAATAATTAAACAAGAATCAGACTTAGGCAAAAATGTTGGGTCGTGTTTAGTTACAGACCTAACAACCGGAGATGGAAAAGGAAAAAACACTGGTACTTTTTTTGAGAAAGTTATGAAATCGCCTAGAGATACCGTTCCTTTTCAAGTTATTACTAGCGCATTAGGTAGAGATTGGAAAACAACCCCAGTATCATGTCCTATTGGAAGTAAAACTTATTATGTTGGAAGAGGATTTGGTAGTGCAATGGGTCCCGCACAATTTATCCCCTCAACCTGGATGATATTTGAAAGTAGAATTGAAAAAGCACTTGGAGTTAAGCAGGCTGACCCTTGGAGAGCAAAAGATGCTTTTACTGCTTCTGGAATGTATTTGGGAGATTTAGGTGCAAGTGCGGGAACATATTCTTCTGAGGTTGCTGCAGCTTGTAAATATTATGGTTCAGGTGGAGCAACTTGTGCATACGGAACTCAAGTAATGGCAAAAGTTGCAGATATTCAGGAAAATATGATTGATGTGTTGGAAGGGAATTGAGTAATAGAATTAAGATTTAAGAATTAGGAATTAAGAATAAAAT
>CAYZZT010000068.1:0-2552 GCA_964483025.1 uncultured Candidatus Saccharibacteria bacterium
ATTCCCTTTGCGGCTTTGTGCCTTTGTGAGATAATATCTTTTTTGATTTTAACGCCTATGGTCTCCTACCGAGTGGATACGAGGTAGGAGAATCATTTTTGTTCGGACTATCATTTTACTAAAGCCGGGTAGCACACTTCAAAGATGTTGCCCGATGGATCTCGGAACAATATCGTCTCTCCGTCTCGTTGAGGTTTTGGACCCGACACGATTGGTGCCGCAAGTTCCTTCACCTTGGCCACAACGCGAGCGAAATCCGCCTTCGCACATGGAAACGCAATGTGCGTCATAGTGTGCACCGTGAAGTCATAGTCCTTCTTCTCCATAACGCCCAGGACAATGGTTCCCTTTCCGACAAACGCTTGTTTCGGGTTGTCCCAGCGTTGAATGACGTCGAAGTCGAACATCGACTTGAGGAAAACGATGGTTGCGTCGAGGTCTTTCACATTCAAGCCTACGTGGACAAATCGATTTTCGATCATATTTTCTCCTCCGTCCGAACGACATGGCTCTGGCATCTCGCGGAGCGAGATTACCAGGAGCCACCCTAGTTATAAATTAATATTTTCTATGTTCATCCAGGGCGACGGGATTCCAGAATGGATACCCATGCCATGAATCCATAATTCCTGTGACTAAGCCTAGAACTGGTGCTGATATACTTACAAGAAACCATAAATTGCTCACATCTTCACCTTTAGATATTGAACAGATCGGGTTAAATAGATACAGAACAGTATTGGATATAATGTCGGGAGCCAGATTTATTGGGGAGAGTAATATTTCTATGGTTCTGTTGCTTTTATCAGTTTTGATATTGTCGTTAGGATTGATCTCATCCGCTTTAGCCATAGCGGATAAGCACAACATGCAAGATAAGAATAATATTTTTGTAATTTTCATGTTTTATAACGCCTAAGATTATCTATCCGGCGAAGACGGATTTGATACATCTTTGTTGTTCGAATTATTTTCAAGCATGATTTTTCCTGTATTTTTATGAATGGAGTTGTTCTGTCTAATGAGGAGCGAATATGAGGCAATTATGTTTTCTCCTTTTTGTTCTAAAAGCACATTGCACTCAAAAACACTCTCTCCTTTGTATGTCATACAAAATTTTTCAGGCTGATCAATTTTTACACACATAGGAGGACTGTTAGTGGTAGACTTCTCTTCCTCCATTCCTTTATCTACGATTGTATCCTTTTTGAGTTCAGTTTCAGAATGAAATTTTGCAATAAAAATATATTCACGGTCTTTTGTTGAGGGTTCAAGTGAAATTTCCCATGCATAGCTTTCAGATTTGTTTGGTTTGCACGTGCCACAACCGCAAATCGCTAATATTAGTAAAACAGGAAAAATTAGACTCATGATTATTTTCATTTTTGTGTCCTTCGAACGCTGATGGTCTCCCACCGCGATCCTCGCGGTTGGGAGTAGCAATTTGTTCTACTTATTTTTCCTTGTGCCTTTTATTTGCTTGAGCAATCCGCCGGCATCATAGTTGAAAATGTCATTTAAATTATTTCTCATGTAGTTGTCAAGTTCTTCCTTTGTAAGATCTAAAATAAAACTGTCCTCTTTTTTGGTGGCTTTGACTTTTCCTTCTTTTATATGTCTTTCAATTTTTTCCTTATCTACGGTAAAAATTGCTATTGTATCATCTGTAAGAGACGAAACTCGTAATATTGTATATAAATCATCCTTTCCATCCATAAAGTTTAGGAAATAGTGTTCGTCAAGTTTTGATAAAATGAAATTAGATTTCCTGACTTGGTATTCTTTCTTTGACTCATCCCATTCCAATCCTGAAACTGTTCCCATTTGATCAACCACTCTAACAAAAAATATTGTATCATTAAATTGCCATATGCTCTCCGTATTTAGATCGCTTTCCTTAATTGGTTCTTTTGTGCCAACATAATTTTTGCATTTCAATGAAGTGCAGGATACAGCAAATAGGCTTACTATTGCAAAGGCAATTAATTTTATTGCGGTTTTAGCCATTGAGAATCTCCTTTTATTTCTTGGTAGTAGAACGCCTATGATGACCGGACCGGTGGTTCACCGGTTCGGTCTATCTTTTAGTTATCCTCTGATTTGTGCAATTTGATATTCCTCGCAGCATTCAACTTTGACCTTATCTCCAAGACTGTAGGACACTTTTCCAAGGAGACCGTCATCTTTCCATAATTCTTCAACTTGGGATGTTGGATTCTTTACCGAAACCATCGATGGTCTCAACAAGCCGGGCAACCAGAATGCAAAGCATAGCGTAACCCCTATCAGACTGTCGAATATACAATCTTCTTCGATTTCGTTCACGGAGTCATTCCATTTTGAATAGCTGGAATACTTTTTGCCACAAGGTAAGATTACTGCACCACCATCCGGAGGTGAAATATCGAATGTAAATCGATTGTTCGCATAATAAACGCGAAAAATAGTCATATCCATTCGGCCTAAATTATCTGTCGAAACGATTCGCCAGCTTCCGGCATAAGTTGACAATTCTTGGTATTTGTTTGAATTGATCATAAATGGATAACGCC
>CAYZZT010000069.1:0-2516 GCA_964483025.1 uncultured Candidatus Saccharibacteria bacterium
GAGGCTGTCGAGCCGAGCCGTGATCAGAAGATTTTTCACCAGAAAAATACTTGTGATTCCGGACTAAATCCGGAATGACAGAGGAAGAGGATGACTAAGCATAAAAAAATGAAAGACATAAAAACAAAAAATGAAATAGATTTGATAAAAGATCTCACAGATAAGAGGGAAGCTCTTCGTGTGAAGCGATTTGGTATTGCACACAGTAAATCAAGAAATGTAAAAGAAACTAAAGGTCTAAAGAAAGATGTGGCTCGGATTTTAACTGAGCTTAACATTAGAAAATAGATAAGACACTAAATATGACAACAATTAATAAAGAAAAAAAAGCAATAGGACGGATTTTCAAGGGCACTGTTGTGTCTGACAAAATGAAAGATACAGCTGTTGTGAAAATAGAGCGCTATGAGAAGCATCCAAAATATGGAAAGTTTATTCGTTCACAGAAAAAGTTTAAAGCTCACAATCCCGGTAATACTTGCAAGGTGGGTGATATTGTAGAAATTCAGGAATGTCGACCGATTTCAAAGGATAAGAGTTTCATTGTAATTAAATAAAAATCAGCCATGATACAACCACAAACAATTGTAATGATTGCAGACAACTCCGGAGCAAAGATCGGAAAGGTTTTCAAGGTGCTTGGTTCATCAAAAAAGAAATATGCTCGTCTTGGTGAATTAGTTGTTCTTTCAGTACAAAAAGCTGAACCACGAAAACAAGTAAAGAAAAAAGATGTTGTGCATGCCGTTGTTGTTCGAATGAAATCTGCTTTCAGACGAAAAGATGGATCATATATTCGTTTTGACGAAAATGCAGTAGTTATTGTTGATAAGGTAAAACACGAACCAATTGCAGGGCGTGTATTCGGTCCTATTCCTCGAGAAATCGCAGAAAAGGGCTTCCAAACAATTGCTTCAAAGGCACCGGAAATCGTGTAGGATGAGTACATCCTCGCGGACTAACGTGGACTAAACGCCGACTTACGCAGACTTGAATTCGGAATTTGCATTGTCATCCTTGCGAATGCGAGGATCCACGAAACAAATTCAAGGATTCGCATGGATTCCCGATCAGGTCGGGAATGACAAAACAAAAAAATTACAAAATATAAAAAATATCATGAAAATAAAAAAAGGCGACAATGTAATGGTTATGACAGGCAAGGATAAAGGCAAAAAAGGTGCCGTTATTCGAGCTTTCCCAAAAGAGAACAAAATTCTTCTTGATGGTGTAAATGTTGTAAAAAAACATATGAAGAAAGGCAAAAAGGGAAGTTCAAAAGGACAAATCATTGAGCGACCAATGCCAATTAATGTTTCAAATGTAATGATTATTGAAGGAGGTAAGCCAACACGAGTTGGTTACAAAATGGAAGCAGGAAAAAAAATAAGAATTGCAAAGAAGAGTAATAAAGAAATCAAGTAGGGCTGAGTACAGTCCTCGCAGTGAGCTTGGGTAGGGACCCAAGCGCAAGACCGGAGCGAGCGAAGGCGAGTGAGGTGTGGTCAGGAAATTTTTTAGCAAAAAAATATTCTTGACTTACGCAGACTTGACGCAGACTAACGCAGACTTAAATTCAGAATTCAACGCATTGTCATTCCTGCCCCCGTATTCACGAGGATAAACTCCGGCAAGAATCTAGTCGGAAAAATTCGAATTAACCTGGATCCCCGCATTCGCGAGGATGACAGAAGACAGTTAAGAATATTAATAAAAAATATAATGAAAACAAATTTCACATCAATAAAAGAAAAGATTGCAAAAGCTTATGATTTGATGAAGGCAGATTTTGGTTACAAGAACAAAATGCAGGCGCCAAAGATAGAGAAGGTTGTTGTTTCTGTAGGTGTTGGCTCACAAAAAGATAAAAAGAAAATTGAACTTATAGAAAATCGATTACAAAAAATTACAGGGCAAAAGCCAGCAAGTCGTGTTGCAAAGAAATCAATTGCTACATTTAAGGTGCGAGAAGGGGATTTGAGTGGATATCAAGTTACACTTCGGGGAGGAAGGATGATTGATTTTCTTGATCGTCTTACAAATATTTCAATTCCTCGAACAAAAGATTTTCGTGGTTTATCAAGAAAAGCTGTGGATGAGATGGGAAATTATACTTTAGGAATTAAGGAACATACTATTTTTCCGGAAACAGCAGATGAAGATATTAAGGATGTTTTCGGTATGTCAGTGATTATTGTTACAAACAAAAAAAATCCAAAAGAAACTTTGACTTTCTTAGAGAATATAGGGTTTGCGTTTAAGAAATAGGCTAAAACATTTTGGTTACAAAATGTTCGCCCGAACTTTTGAGTACAAAAGTTTTAGGGAGTAAAGAATAAATTCAAAAATACAAAAGAGCGAATTTCCTGAAGAAAATTCGCTCTTTTGTAAAATATTAGTTTGAATCGTAAAAAAAGATATCCACAATTAAATAATATATATATATATATATATAGAATTCTATGCTAAAATATATAGCATATGAGTTTTAAGAATTTTTTAGATTTGCGGAAAAA
>CAYZZT010000070.1:0-2368 GCA_964483025.1 uncultured Candidatus Saccharibacteria bacterium
TATTATTGTGTATATTTTTTCACATGATACAATTTATTTATGCAAACAACATATAGGGAAATTTTTACTGAAATCTCTAGACAAATCTCCAATCGAAAAAAAATTATTATTCAAAGAGCGTTACTTATAACCTGGCCTCTTATACTTTGTGTTATAACCATGTTTGTGTATAACCAAATTACTGGAGTAGGTATAGACATACTTATTTCTTCTTCAGTTTCGAACATGATAATTACCGGAATGATATTCTTTTTGATACTTATATATACAATTATTATGTCTTCAATTTTAAGAATCGAGAAGATGATTTGGGTCGATTCTTTTTTTGATAAAAAGAATCTCACAACAAAAGGAAGTTTTACTGTCTCAAGAAAGTTATTTTGGCCTTTTTTAAAGTTAGGAGTGGTTATTTTCTTTAGATATTATTTCTGGGTCTGGTTAAGCATACCCGCTATCATAATCATTAGTGCATTTATAATTTCTCCTCTTGGACTCTCTGAGAATGGTAAGCTTTTGATATTTATGATTACATACATAACAATGATAATTGGAGTTTTTTCACTCTTATATTTCTTAAGAATAAAATTACGCTATATTAGGTTTATATTTTTAGATAGTTATAAAGGAACATCCATGAATATTTCTAATGTTATTACTACAAACAAGCAACTCAATCAGATTTTTAAAAGCGAATCTTTTAAGAAAGCTTTGTTCTCACAATTAGGTGTTGACTCGGCACAAGCTATTACAAATATGGTAACAAACTCCCTATCTTCTTTATTATCAAGTGGGGGATCTATGCTTGGTGGTTTTGGCGGTGAATCAGTAAAAGCAGTTGCTGGTGTAGCCAATATGTATGCAAAAGAATACGCTAGACAAATTGCTGATCTTTCAAGAGTTGTTAGTATGTATGTATTATACCGAGAAGCATTAAAACAACTTACTGGAAATGAACAAATTGATAATGAGTATATTTATAATTTAAAGTAAAATATCTTGTTAAAATTTCTGTCAAACACGATAAATTAATAACTTTTCAATACAAAATTTAACCTCACTCCTCATCCTAAATAGTTCTAAAAGCCACGCAATAGGCTCAGGAATACAATTCTTAATTCTACGCAACTACTACCGGTTCTCTCACTAATTCCACCCCAAACATCTCAAAAACTTTTTGTTTTATATGGTTTTCAAATTCTAGTAATTCGGTGAGATTGCCTTTTCCATTACCAATTATCACAAGGGCGTGGTCTTTGTGAATACTAAAATTTCCTTTCTCGTATCCTTTTAAACCTGCTTTATCAATTAGCCATCCGGCAAATAACTTTTTTTCCTGCTTCTCATCATTCTCAGACTGGATTCCTGCCTTCGCAGGAATGACAGAGGGGGAGGGGTTAAAATCAAACATTGGCATGTTGGGGAATTTTTCAAGGAGATCGTCAGCTATTTCTTTTGAAACGATTGGGTTTCCAAAATATGATCCAGCGTTTGGGGTTTCTTTTGGATCTGGGAGTTTTGCTTTTCGTATATAAATTATTGCTTCGCGTATTTCCTGCAAAGTCGGCGAGGTTATTTTTTTTGTTTCAAAATATGAAATAACGTCTTTGTATTGAGGAACTGAAGGTGTGGTTTTGGCAGAAATTTTTAATAGAGAAAAAGTCACTACATAAATAAAATATCTTCCAGGATTTTTTTTAAAAATACTATTCCTGTATTCGAATTCACAGTCTTTGTTTTCAAAATCAACAAACTTTTTTTCTTTCATATCGTAGGTGTGAACTATGTGAATTGTATCTTTTGCTTCCGCTCCGTATGCGCCTATATTTTGAACTGGAGAGGCGCCTACGAGTCCCGGAATCCAAGAAAGTGCCTCTAGGCCAGAAAGCCCCATTTCAACTGTCTGCTCGACGGCTTTGTCCCATTCGAGCCCAGCATCTATTGTTACAAGTTCAATCTCTTCATCCAAGGTCTCCCCTCGGATTTTTTGTCCAAGGTCTCCCCTTGGATGTGGTTGGGTTAAATTATTTTCCTTAAGGTCTCTCCTTTTCCTGTCGCCTCGCTCCTCTTCAAGGAAAGACCTTCTTGTGAATAATTTAATAGAAGACATCCTTGGGATTAGAAAAAGATACTTATCCACCACGCTATCAGAAAAGATAGTATTTGAGCCGCCTCCAAGTGGGTAGGGTGAAAGTCCTAGGTTTTTCGCCATATCTATAGCTGGTCCAATGTCCTCTTTTTTATCGATATAAACTACCTTGGCATTTACAGGGCCAATTTTGAGTGTTGTATGATTGTGTAAATCGTATTCTCCACAATATTCCATATCCATAATATATCACATGTGATATATTATGGATATGGAAAACAC
>CAYZZT010000071.1:0-2321 GCA_964483025.1 uncultured Candidatus Saccharibacteria bacterium
CACATAACAAAAATACCCACATCGTTAAAATGGGGCATAAGCTGTGTATATGATGTGGATTTCTAAAACAATGAACCCCCAGCGACAAATTTCGCTGGGGGTAGGTGTTTCTTGGGAGCCACACCTCAAACCTGATGACTTTCGTCAACAACCTTCTTACCTCAGGTTAGGTAGCTGGGGACATTTATTACCCAACATGTACTATAACACATTCTGTATATAGTATAACACATGCAAAATCCTTGTCAAGTATTCTAGAATTTAGTATTTATAAACCTAAATCTGTTCAATAATAGGGCCTTTTTCTGAATCCTTCACAATAAATCCAAGCTGTTGTATTTCATCTCTGTAGCGATCTGCCTCATCCCAATCCTTCTCATTTCTGGCGACTTCTCGCGCATCCACAAGATCAAATACTTTCTGTGGTATCTCAACCTTTTCAATCTCACCAAGTTTAAGGCCAAAAACTTTATCAAATTCTAAAATTGTTGCTTTACGATCAGCTCCCGCGACATCATCATCTTTCAAAATTTTCCACGCAAAGGCAAGAGCTTCTGGAATATTTAAATCGTCATTTATCATTTCCACAAAAATATTTATCAAATCTTTTTGTACACTTCCGAAATCAGGAAGCTCGGATAAGCTTCTATTAATTTTTTTGCGTGCTTGAGCACAAGAAGCCAAAGATTCTTTTGAAAAATCTAACTTCGTTCTGTAATTAGCCGTAAGAATAAGATATCGAAAATCGAGTGGAGAATACCCCTCATCAATAATTGTTTCAAGCGTAATAAAATTACCCTTGGACTTCGCCATCTTCTCACCAGAAACATTCATAAAAGCACCGTGCATCCAATAATTTACAAAATGTTTATGAGTTACAGCTTCAGACTGAGCAATTTCATTGGTGTGGTGGGGGAATATCAAATCTTCTCCTCCTGTGTGAATATCAAAAGTATCACCCAAAAGTTTTAAAGACATTGCCGAGCATTCAATATGCCAACCAGGTCTTCCATCACCAAACGGAGCAAGCCAAACATTTTCACCATCTTCTTTTTTTGCAAATTTCCAGAGAGCAAAATCATGGGCATTTTCTTTATCGTATTCATCCTCAATCGTAGCTTTCGTTTCGTGGTCTATTTTTATTTGAGCAAGCGCTCCATATCCCTCACTTTTTTCTATTGAAAAATATACTCCATCATCTGATTTGTATGCAACACCACTTTCAAGCATTTTCTCAATCATTTCTATCATATCCTGCATAAATTCCGTGGCTCTCGGCATACGGTGTGGAGTTTTAACATTTAATAACTCCATATTGTCACGAAATACTTTTTCGTATTTAGATGTAAACTCATATAACGATACTTTTTCTGCTTTAGATTTTTTTATAGTTTTATCATCAACATCTGTAATGTTCATAACCTGAATAACTTTATAACTATTATATTCAAAAACACGTCGAAGAATATCCCCGAATATAAGGGTACGCAAATTACCAATATGTGGGTGGTCGTAAACTGTTGGCCCACAATTATACATACCAACTTCACCCTTTTTGATTGGTGTAAATTTTTCTTTTTGCCGAGTAAGTGTGTTGTGGAGGTAGAGGTCCATAAACACCATTATATATTAAAGTGAGAATTCCCGCATCTCACATCTGCCATTGTCAATAATACGGAAATCTTTGTTGTTTTAAAGCCAAAATTCAAAAAATGCTTTCTGAGATTACATTCCATGAAAATTTGATTCAAAATAAAGCCAAATTAAAAAATAAAATATTCCATACAAAAAACCAAAAAAGGAAATAAATTTTTCTTTTGTTCTGAAAAGTAAAATTGAAGAAATTACCAACAATATACTAATAATAGGAAAAACTAACATGCTAATAAAAAAATATGTACCAAAATCTAGTACACCTAACTTATCTCCTATTATAAATACTAGTCCACTGAAAGCTGTAAAAAAAGAAACAAAACTAGTAAATTTAAACCATTTTGGGCATTCTTTATTTGCTTTATAGAACAAAATTATACCATATAAAATAAATATTATTAATAAAAAAGGCAAAAAATATTCAAACAAGGACGGTGTTCGATCAATTAACATATATATATTTATATTAGTTATAATATATAAATATTAACATAAAGATACAGTGGTGCAATTGATATTTGATTATGCTTCGTTTTTTTGAGATAATAGAGAAGTGAAAAAAAATCTTTTAAAATATTTACCAGCTTTAGCTGTTTTTGTTTGTGCAGGAATAATTTTTACCGGAGGCTACTTCGTTGGAAATAGAAATATTAATGAAACCACTCAAG
>CAYZZT010000072.1:0-2309 GCA_964483025.1 uncultured Candidatus Saccharibacteria bacterium
TAAATTAATTATATTTACTATTTAGAATTTTTTTCTATCATACCATTTAAACCACTATAAATAGGATTCATTGATGATGGCAAAAGATTAAATAAAATTGCACCTGTAAAAACTAAAATCGAAAGGTCTGTACTGAAAAATGAAATAAAAATTGCAAACACTGCTGCAAATACCGGAAAAAGGATTCGAACGTATCCACTAATTCTTTCGTGTTTAGAAATACGAATTGTTTCTATTTCATGAGTGTACTCTATGTGTGCCCGAAGCCAATATAAAGAAACGCCAATCATAATTACGTTAAGCCCATACACAATAATAGCTATTCTGGTATTACTATATACACCCAAAAGATGAGCAGTGAAAGGTGTGAGTGTTATAAATAGGAAAAATAAAGCATTAAGATTTGCGATACCAACAGTTATTTTTTTGGCATATACAGAAACAAGAAAATGATGGGCTCTCCAATATGTAAAAAGCAAAGCAAAAGAAAGTATAAAACTAATAAAAACTGGCCAAAGTTTTTCAAGACTTTGCCATAAAATAAAATCATTTACAACTCCATCAAAAAGTGGAACCTTAAACTCCATTGCAAGTAGAGTCATAACTATTGAAAATATACCGTCTGAAAGACCGTTGAGTCTTTGTTGTTTCATTTGAGCTGACATAGAAATATTATAGCACATTTTTGAATAGAATTAAGAATTGACACAAAATAAGAAATGTGAGCTCAGAAGAGTTTCTGAGTGCAAGACCGGAGCACGACGGTGCGAGGTGTGGTCAGAAAATTTTTCAGTGAGCTCAGATGGGTATCTGAGCGCAAGGTCGGAAGACGACGGTCTGAGGCATGTGGAAAAGATTTTTTAGTAAAAAAATACTTTTGCAGAAAAATATTTGTGACGTTCATGACTATATTTTGTGTCATCCTCGCGAATGCGGGTGAGCTCGGAAGAGTTTCCGAGCGCAAGGCCGGAGCACGACGGTGCGAGGCGAGGCCTACATGATTATTCACCAGAATAATACATGGGGATCCATGTAAAAAATTAAGAATTAAGAATTACGAACGAAAGAAAAATCCCCAAGGCGAATGCCAAAGGGATTTGAGAACCGAGGTCGGTTTCAATAATAATAGTACCGACCATGCCGATACCCGCGGTAACCGTAATGCCGGCCACCATGCCAGTAGCCACCATGGCCATAGCTAGGCGATTTGAGTGCGTAGATATCGGCGGCTGCACCAAGAGCAGCTATACCACCCGACAAGACCATGTTGGCATTAGCATTTTGGACCTGAGCCTGTTGCTCAGGTGTCCAGTTCGGGTTGATAGGAACACAACTCGATAACATGCCGAGTAGTGCAGTGATAAGAAACAACAACATTGTTTTTGTTTTCATACATTCTATCTCCTTCCACAAATAAGAATAGCTCTCTAATTTTTTTTGTCAAGAGAAAAAATATACAAATCAAATTAAAAATATTTAAAATGGAAAAATTTCTGTTTTCTGTGTACCTAGAATATTAAAAGTTTTTTCGTACTGATTGAAAATATAAAGTGCTAAAATAGGAATGATAATTAAAAAAACTATGTATGAGAAAACTCTTGAATACCATGTAACTCTATTCCATTCTATTTTCATACTGAGATTATAGCAGAAAAATGGAGAAAAGGTTTATTATCTAAATGCATCAGACATCTCTCTTTCAATCACATCTCTCTCCTTTAGATTTAAGGGTGCCATGCGTAAGAAATGATTAAATCTTCCATACTCATCATGACTATGTCCCTCATCTATTGTTTTACTTAGCTCCACATAAGTTAGAGCTACTTCATCCAAAAGATTTTGAGAAGCTTCAGAAAAGGCTCTGTAATTTGAAGGCCAGCGTCTCCAATTAATTTTCCCGTCAACAAATTTTGGATCGATTTGTAGTGTCATACTCCAATTGCCAGCTCCACGCAGACGCACTTCAAACTGATTACTTTCCAAGATTTTAGTTATTTTTCGAATTACATTTTCTCTTACTCCTCGATCAACAAAATTCTTACCTTCTTGTGCCACATAGGAGACGAACAGCGAACCCGAGTTTCGATCATCTGACTTCATAGAAAATTCAATCGATTCATCTCCAGAAAATTCAGTTTTTAATTCTGAAAGTACTTTTTCTAATGGTTCATCTTTTTTTTGTTCTTGTGGTTGTGATTCTTGCATAAAAGAATTATAACAAGGTTTGGGGTGGAGGGAAAATGGTGGGGGTCGGTTACAGATAATTTTCTCGTCACAAAAATAGCGAGTGATGGGACTCGGTCACAAAT
>CAYZZT010000073.1:0-2293 GCA_964483025.1 uncultured Candidatus Saccharibacteria bacterium
ATGAAAGTGATTAATAAAATGGAGGATAGGCAGAAAAATTTCGAAGAATTAAAGGCAAACAAGCCCACGGTAGGGGATCCGGGGATTTAATGTTGACGAATCGGTGTTTCTCTCATAATATACCCACACGCCCCTGTAGTTCAATGGATAGAACTGCGGACTTCTAAGCCGTTAATGTAGGTTCGATTCCTACCGGGGGCACAAAAATAAATATCCTGACTTTCCAGTCAGGATATTTATTTTTGTGCCCCCGAGTAAGCAAAGGGTTTTGCTTACGTGTAGGAATCGAAGACCTTGAGTATATTTTTGAGAATGTATTCATTTGAAAAAATACGAAAGGTGTACCGTCCATGTAATGGAAGATTTCCTACCGGGGCACTAAATTATACATGGTAACTCGCCCCCTTATATGTTTTTGGATAATCTTTGGAAAAGCATCAAAATTTTATACTATTTTAGATTTGCAAAAATGTTAAGATTAATATAATATGTCCTTTGTATGCGCGCTTAGCTCAGTTGGTAGAGCGCCTCATTTACACTGAGAGGGTCGGGGGTTCGAATCCCTCAGCGCGCACCAAAAAAGAAAAAATCCACAAAATGGATTTTTTCTTTTGCCAAAAGCCCTTTTATCGTGTACTTTAGATGTATGGAAATCCTTTTCGAAAATGAAAATATTTTAGCGATAAACAAGCCTTCGGGGCTCGTGGTGCATTTTGATGGGAGGACAAAGGAGGAAAGTGTAGCTAGTTGGCTACAAGATAAATATCCAGAGATAAAAAATGTAGGAGAGCCATGGACATCGGGAAGTGGAGAAGTAATATATAGGCCGGGGATTGTGCACCGACTAGATAGGGATACTTCCGGCGTTCTTGTAATTGCAAAAAATCAAGAATCATTTTTGAATTTAAAATCACAATTTCAAGATAGAGAAATTAAAAAAACATATAATGCTTTTGTGTATGGTGAAATGAAGGAAAAAGAAGGGGTAATAGATCGGCCGATCGGACATTCAAAAAGTGATTTTAGAAAATGGTCTGCACAAAGAGGAACAAGGGGCGAAATGAGGGATGCTATAACTGAGTATGTGGTTTTGAATACTTGCCCCACCGCTTCATATATTGAAGTACATCCAAGAACTGGGCGTACACATCAGATACGTGTTCATTTTAAAGCAATCAATCATCCAGTAATTTGTGACTCTTTATATGGCGAAAATAAGCCTCCTTTATTGGGTTTGAAAAGATTAGCACTTCATGCTCAAAAAATTGAAATAAGTGATATAAATCGGGATATTTTAGTAATTGAGGCCCCTTTACCTCAAGATTTTATTTCCGCACTTGATAAATTAAAAGACCTGTGTTAAAGTAGCCGTTACTTAAACAAATATGAAAATCTCACCCGTAAAAATTGAAGAACGAAAAAATCTAGACCTACGGTCTGGAGATACTGTGCGTGTTCACCAGAAAATCACAGAAAAAGACAAGACAGGAAAAGCAAAGACTCGAATTCAGATTTTTGAAGGTATTACACTTTCTCGAAAGCATGGTGCTGAAGCAGGTGGAACATTTACAGTACGAAAGGTGGTTGATGGTATTGGAGTTGAAAGAATTTTCCCATTGTATTCTCCAAATATTGAAAAAATTGAAATTATTCGCCGATCAAATACTCGCCGATCAAAACTTTACTTTGTTCGAGAAAAAGCCGTGAAAGAAATGAAGAAGCGAATGAAAATGGCGATGATAAAAATAGGAACAGACGAAAAGGTGGTGGAAGAAGCTAGTGAGTAGTGAGTAGCCTGCCCTCCTAAGTTTTTGTAATCAAAAAGTTTGGAGGGTGAGTAGAAAAATACAAAAAGAAAAAAGAAAAAAGAAAAAACTCTCGATTAATCGAGAGTTTTTTTGTGTGCAGAAGAGGAACTTGATCCTTACAGGATCTGTACACCTTTCGTATTTTTTCAAATGAGTACATTCTCAAAAATATACTCAAGGTCTTCAAATCCTCTTTCGAAAGCTCTTCAAGAGCTTTCTTTGCGCACACATAATAAAAAACTGGCTTGGTGCCAGTTTTTTATTATGTGTGCGCAGAAGAGGATTTGAACCTCCACGCCTTTCGGCACTACCACCTCAAGGTAGCGAGTATACCGTTTCTCCACCTGCGCATTGCATACATTCACATTATGCATAAAAGAGGTTGGGTTTGCAAGAAATTTTTTTACATATGTCATTCCCGCGAAGGCGGGTTGAAATTGGGATGGGACCCAATTTCAAAGACGGAGCACGGCGGTGCGAGTCGG
>CAYZZT010000074.1:0-2225 GCA_964483025.1 uncultured Candidatus Saccharibacteria bacterium
AAGCTAATACTTGCTCTTTTCTAAATGTCACCAACACAAAATGTCACTTAACTCTCAAAGAGAGAATCTATGGAACATGGAACATTAAAATTATAAATCTTTGACGCTTTGCGTCAAAGATTTATGTTATATGTTATGTGTTCTATGTTATGTGACTAAATCCTTCTCTCTAAAGCATTTTTCAGAGTTTCTTTGTCTGAATATTCAAGTTCTGTACCAGTTGAAAGTCCGCGACCAAGATATGAAATTTTTAAATGCTTTTTTTCTACAAGTGGAGCAAGTATATCGGAAAGATATTTCATTGTATGTTCGCCTTCGGGAGTAGCATTCATTGCAAGAATTATTTCTTGTATCCCTTCATATGTAGATATATGATCAACTAATTTTTTAATACGAATTCTTTTTTCAGGATCTTTATCAAGTATTGGGATAGTACCGCCAAGAACAAAATATAAGCCATTATAAACACCAGTTTTTTCAATATGTTCCAAATCCATATCCCTAGCAACAAGCATTAAAATATTTTTTGAACGACTTTCATCCCTGCAAATTTCACAAATATTTGAATTAGCAAAATCCTTTGGAAAAATTTTCATACACGAAATACATGCAACAACATCTCTTTTTAATGTTTCAATAAGCGAACTTAATTCTTTTAAATATGACTCATCTTTTGTAAGAAGAAAATACACAAAACGCCTAGCTTGTTTTGGACCAATGCCAGGAAATTTTACAAATAATTCTTCTAAAGATTTTAAGTGGTTCATTGTGGGTGGAATTAAGAATTAGGAATTAAGAATTAAGAATGGATTAATTCTAAATGCTGTATTTATTACTCCTAATTCATAATTCTTAATTCATAATTCTGCTCTAGAAAGAGCTTACATCCTGTCCCATTCCTCCATACTGGCTTTCATCAATATCAATAAACGTTGTTTTGTTGGAATCAAAATATAGCTTTACTACGCCAGTTGGCCCATTTCTATGTTTCTCAATCATAATCTCAACAATACTTGTTTTTTCAGATTCTTCTTTTTCTTTATCTTCTCGGTGAATAAACATAACAACATCGGCATCTTGCTCAATAGAACCGGAGTCTCGAAGGTCGGAAAGGCGAGGCTTTCCTCCGCGGTGTTCAACATTTCGAGAAAGCTGAGAAAGCGCAAGCACGGGAACATCAAGTTCCTTTGCAAGTTGTTTTAATGAACGAGAAATCTCTGTAACTTGTTGTACCATATTGTCCGAATGCTTACTTGATGTAGGTGCCATAAGTTGCAAATAATCCACAATAATAAGCCCGAGACCTTTTTCCATTTTAATTCTTCGTGCCACTGAGCGCATTCGTAAAATATTATTTGCAGCCTGATCATCAATATATATAGGAGCTTTAGAAAGGGGATCGAGCGTATCACGAATCTTTGCAAACTCTTCCTCAAGTCTTAGGCCTCCTGTACGAAGTTTCCACGCATCTACACGCGATTCGGCAGAAAGCATACGGTCCACAAGCTGTGCAGAGCTCATTTCAAGAGAAAAAATTGCAACACCAACATTATGTCGAATCGCAGCATTTCTTGCAATATCAAGGGCGAGAGATGTTTTTCCGACAGATGGTCTTGCCGCAAGAATAATTAGGTCAGAATTTTGAAGACCTGAAAGTTTTTTATCTAGTTCTTTAAAACCAGTAGGCACACCACGTAGAACATTTTTTTCTTTATGCAATCTATCAATTCTTTCCCATGCCTTATCAAGCTCATCAGCTAGGTGAATATATTTTTGTGTACCAGCAGTATTTGTTGCTTCAAATATTTTTTTACTTGCATCATCGAGCACATCATCAAGTTCTCTGTCTTCTTGATATCCAATAGACTCAATATACTCACCAGAGGCGATGAGCTTACGAAGCATATATTTTTTAAATACTAATTCTGCATAGTGTAAAATATTTGTTGATGTTGGTACAGAATTTACAAGCTCGGTAATATATGTGGCGCCACCGATACGCTCTAACTGCTCTTTTTCTTTTAATTTTTGAGATACAGAAATTAAATCAATAGGGCTCGCTTTTTGATTAAGCTCAAGCATGACTTCATAAACAATAGAATGTTTTTCAGCATAAAAAGCATAAGGTCGAATTATATCCAAAACCTCATGAATGCTCTCAGGACTAATCATAATAGACCCAAGAAGTGCCATCTCGGCTTCATCACTATGTGGGGGGATTTTTA
>CAYZZT010000075.1:0-2101 GCA_964483025.1 uncultured Candidatus Saccharibacteria bacterium
ATGCGCGGTTAGCTCAGTTGGTAGAGCGCTACATTGACGTTGTAGATGTCATAAGTTCGAATCTTATACCGCGCACAAAATATAAAAGCCTGGGTAGGCTTTTATATTTTGTGCGGGCCGGAGCGCGTCGGCGCGAGGCGGGGTCGAGCAAATTTCTAGCAAGAAATTATGCGTGACCACCAAATTTCCCAAAAACCTATTTGTGTAATAAAATTAAACGAATGAAAAAATATATAAGTCTATTAATCTTTCCTATTTTTCTAACTTTTCCTATATACACAACACTCGCTCAAAATTTATCAGAAAATTTTTTATTTGATAATTTAATATGGAACAATGTTCCAAACATTCCGTGGCAAAAAAGAGACTCTCATTCAGTATTTGAGTGGGATAATAAGATCTGGCTAATCGGAGGACTTAATGCAAATAATGCAAAAGATTCAAGCGGTTTTCCTAATTATGAAAAAGCTATCTATTTTAATGATATATGGAATAGTACTGATGGAAAAAATTGGTCACTCGTAAAAAAAAGCTCTTCTTTTTCTCCACGAAGATCTGCCTCAATAATAAATTTTAAGAATTTGCTTTTTATGATAGGTGGCTGGGATTTGAAAAATAGAGAATTAAGTGAAATATGGATATCGTTTAATGCGATCGACTGGTATCCTATTGTAAAAAATGCAGAATGGCCAAAACGAGAAGGTCAAAAAGTAGTTGAATTTAAAAATAAACTATGGCTAATTGGCGGGGTCAATTATGATAAAAAAATTACATATAACGATATATGGTCATCTTCAGAAGGTGTAATATGGAAAAAAGAAACTCCTGAAGCAAAATGGCCTTCTCGTTGGGATCATGATATCGTTGTTTTTAATAATAAATTATGGCTTTTTGGTGGAATGAATTTTGGTGGTGTTGGCTATAGTGATGAATGGGTATCTTCAGATGGAATAAATTGGACTAAAGTATATGAAAAAGCTCCATGGGGTGAAAGACAAGGAGCGGGGGCTGTTGTATATCAAAATAAAATTTGGCTTATAAGTGGGCTCACTTCAAAAACAAATGAAGGAATTGGTGATGCTTGGTATTCAGACGATGGATACAAATGGGAAAAAGTTTCAATTGACGGACCTTGGCTAGGCAGAGAAGACCACACAGTAAACATATTCAGCAACAAAATGTGGGTAATTGGTGGTATGACTTCAGATTGGAAATGGAATAATGATGTTTGGTATTCGGAAATACCAATATTAAAATAAAACTTCAATAATTATACTTACCCTACAAGACAAATAATATGGCTTGCCTTTTCTCAATTTTAGTTTAAATTTAAGACACGTTATGATAATTCTTGCCATAGAGACTTCATGTGATGACACTGCGATAAGCATACTTGACTGTGAAAAAGACACAGTCAATATTTTGGCGCATGAAATAAATTCTCAAATCGAAATTCATAAAGAGTTTGGTGGGGTATACCCCAACCTCGCAAGACGGGAGCATGGAATAAACTGCGTGCCTGTTTTGGAAACTGCTTTAAAGAATGCAAAACTTCCCTCTGAAAATTTTTTAGTATCAGAAAATTTGAAAGATGAATTAAAAAAAATGTTAGAACGCGAGCCAACACTTTTTGAACTTCTAATCCCCTTTTTAGAAAAAACTGAAAAACCAAAAGCTGATGCAATAGCTGTTACAGAAGGGCCAGGGCTTGAGCCTGCTTTATGGGTAGGCATCACTTTTGCAAAAGCACTTTCACTCGCTTGGAACCTCCCAACAATTTCCGTAAACCACATGGAGGGGCATATCGTCTCAGCGTTACTAACTCCCGCATGTCATTCTCGCGAAGGCGAGAATCCATGTGAAATTAATGCAGGGGTGAGTCACAAGTATTTTTCTGCTGAAAAATCTTCTGACCACGACTCGACTCGTCAGTCTCCGTCCTTGCGCTCGGAAACTCTTCCGAGCTCACCCGATCTTCACGGGAATGACATACGGAATGAGAATGATAAAAAAATCGAAGATGACAGAGAACTTCAAATTCAAAATATTGAATTCCCTGCTGTTGCTCTCCTTGTTTCTGGCGGACATACTGAACTTGTAA
>CAYZZT010000076.1:0-2093 GCA_964483025.1 uncultured Candidatus Saccharibacteria bacterium
GGAGAAAAAAGTGTAAAAGAATTATTGAAATCAGATTTTAAAATCAACTATATTCTTGGGACAAAAAAGTTTTTTGATGATAACGCTGACACCCTAAAAAATAAAACCTCTTCTTCTGCCATTCCTGCGGAGGTGAGCTTAGGGTTGGGGTCCCAAGCGCAAGACTTTGAGCATTCTGTAACCGGAATGCAAAAAGTGTACAGCGACTGTAAGTCGGGAATCCAGTCTGCAGAATTCGAATCAACATGGATCCCCGCATTCGCGAGGATGACACAGGGAAAGGAGAATCTAATCGGAAAAGATATCACATTTGATATAGTCGAAAAAGAAGAAATTGAAAAAGTTAGTGGTCTTGAAAGTAATGGCTCTGTTTTAGCTGTCGTTTTTCAAAAAGAAAATATTTCTTTCGAAATCAATGATGATGAAACTGTTTTAGCTCTTGATGACATTCGTGATCCAGGCAATCTTGGCACAATTATTCGTATTGCTGACTGGTATGGCATCAAAAAAATATTAGCTTCCGAAAGTACGGTGGATCAATATAATAATAAAACTATTTCAGCAACGAAAGGGTCTTTTACACGAGTGCAAATGTTTTATACAAATTTAGAAAAATATTTAAAAGATGTAAAAATTCCAGTGCTTGGTACTTTTATGAAAGGAGAAAATGTTCACAATTTTAATTTTCCAAAAGGAGGAATACTTGTTATGGGAAATGAATCAAATGGAATATCGAAAGAAATTGAAAAATATGTGACAAGTAAAATAACCATCCCCTCTTTTGGTGAGGCGGAGAGTTTAAATGTTGGGATTGCGACGGCGGTGGTGGTGGATAATTGGAGGAGGGGTTTGAATTAAACTACATTAAACTTTATTCCCCCTATCTTTTCTAATATATCTAAAGTTGCTTGAACCGATAAATTTTCTGTGTTTCTTAAAATTAATTTATCTTTGTATTGTTCAAATAACGGCCTCAAAAATTCATCACCCCAAGAAGGGGCAAATGTTATTACTCCGGAAAAATCAACCTCTACATTCTCATCAGGTTTTATTTCTTTTAAAACCGGCTGAAAAGCAGCAAAAGCCTCCCTGCCAGTCTGTCTAGAAGTGAGTGTTGTTCCAAATTTACTTAGTGTTATTATCATTTTATTTAAAATTTTATTACGGCTAAACAACCCCTATAATATTTCGACGAATCTTTTATCCTTAAATCGGAGCTATCTTCTCTTAATTCTAATTCAGCACTTCCCGTTTGAAAAAATAAACCGATTAAACTTTTTGTAACTACCGCCTTCACAAACTTAAGTCCGTTCCCTCTCTCCTCAGGAGCTCTCCCAGTAATGACCTCTGTAAACGCAACCTTTAAAGCTTCTTTATCATCAATCAATTCCGGTTTAACCCTTTTTAAAGTAGCAAGAATTCCTTGACCCCTATCTGCTAAAATAACTTGTCTTTTGTTTATATCATAAGCAAAAAATATTCCTGGAATATCTGGCCAATTACCTAAGTTGTGATCAAAGGAATTGTTCCCAATTTCACCAGTCACAGCAACCACCAACGGGAAAATCTTTTTAATATTTTCGTCTGGAACTACACCGAGAGCATCTTGAAATTTAGAAAGGCGAGCTTGAAAAATAGCACTATTACCACAGTAAAAGTTGTTCGGTATTTCCTTCCCCGAAGAAATCCAATCAGTTGCCAACTGAAGTAAATTATTAAGATAAACTTCTATCATCTTCCTTGAATAACTACGATGGCCCGTTGGGCTATTCCGGACAGAGGGAAAAGTACCGTTTTCATCCCAACGTCTTAGTGTCGACATCGAAATTCCAAGTATTTCGGATGCTTCTCTTGCTTTGATTAGATCATTGTCCATATGTATTTATAGTCTATCAGCTATCCCAAATATATGCAAGACTTAACTGAAACTACTCATTTTTTAATAAAGCTACTCATAATACGCAGAAACTACTCATTATTTGTCTAAAAGGAGGTTGGGTCTCCGGAGATTTCATAGAAAAATATATAACAAACAAAATCACCATCCCCTCTTTTGGTGAGGCGGAGAGTTTAAATGTTGGGATTGCGACGGC
>CAYZZT010000077.1:0-2085 GCA_964483025.1 uncultured Candidatus Saccharibacteria bacterium
TTGTTTTATTTTGGACATTCTTTTGTATCACCAATAATATCATTACATGAATCAATTGACATCTGACCAGTATTTGTAACAGTCATTCTAGCTATTTTGTCTCCTCGCGCCATAGTAAACATAATTTCAGCTTTGCTATAAGGTCCACTTCGGTTACTAGCACTATTAAAAGCATAAATTTTTGCTTCTGGGTCTGGGCGAGTGAATATTATAGAAAGATATTGTAATTCACTACTTACACTACTACAAGTACGTGTTCCTACAGAATTAGTCACACAAAAATTCTTTATAATATTTGAGCCATTAAAACCAAAGGATTCTTCAAGTTCTAAATCGGGATCACCAACAATAAGAGGTTTATCGTACATTTTGTCACCATCTTTATCTGAAAACAAATAAAAATTCTGTTTATCACTCTCACTAAACCAAACACCATAGGAAGCATCAAATTTAGCCCCTTCTGTAGTTTTCTTTACAGAAATACCATATACCTGAGCTTGGCGCACAGCCAGAGCTGCTTCGTATGCCAAGTTTGTAACAATCATATTACTAGAAAACCTTCCATAATTAAACATAATAACCCCACTTATGATTGCAAAAATAGCTATCACCACCATAAGCTCGATGAGGGAAAAGGCGCGATTTCTGTCATTCTGATATCCTCTGCCGCCCACCTCTCCTGCGTCATTCCCGACCTGATCGGGAATCCATGGCATGGATCCTCGCATTCGCAAGGATGACAGAAAAAGTCTAAAAGGTGGAAAGAAATTTTTTATTTTATTTCTACAACGCATAGCTTAATAATTCATTAATATAAAAGAAATCAAAATTAAAAAAGAAAACTAGAGCAAGACCAATTAAAAGAAATGGAGCAAAAGGTATTTCTGTATAGCGGGTAATTTTTGTTTTTCCTTTTCCATATTTTGAAACAAGTAAAAGAAAAACACTCACAATAGCGCCGGCCCAAAAACCCAAAGCCACTGCTGAAACTCCTCCTGCAAGCCCTAAAAACCAGCCCATACCGAGAGCAATTTTTGCATCACCAAAACCAATCCACTTTCCGTGTGATATATACCAAAGAAGAGCAAAAGGAAGGGCAAGGATGGGACCAGCAAGCACTGCCACAATTAAAGAAATATAACTGTAGCCAGAAAAATAAAACATTGGAATAAGTGCCAATAAAGAAATGCCTGAAAACATAAAGACCAGCTTATCCGGTATCATTTTGTGTCTTATGTCATATACAGCAATAACCATAAGAATTGAAAAAATAAAAGCAAAATATGCAAAAAGAGTAATAAACAAAATCGGCTCTGATTCTAAAATTGGTAGAAATTTTAAATACAAAAGTGCAAACAAAAGACCGGTAATACTTTCAACATATGGATATTGTGCGGATATTTTTGATCTACATGTACGGCATTTACCGCTAAGCATTACATAGCTCACAATAGGGATAAGCTCGTACCATTTAAGTTGCTGACAACAAGCCATACAAGAAGACCTACCACCTAAATTTTTTGATGTGCCATAGCGATAAGCCACGACATTTAAAAAGCTTCCAATAATGGTTCCAAGCGCAAATGCAAATATGAAAAGTAAAGTAAACATTATGAGTATATTATATCACAGAAATAGAATTAGGAATATAGAATTAGGAATTAAGAATAAATACAGTTCCTAGAGGTCGAGCCTCTGGAAAGAAACACCAAAAGCCCCGCGGTACTCCGCGGGGCTTAAGTAGATTCGGGGAAGATTGGGGAGGTTGAACCTCCGGAGATTTATTTATTATTCCCTTTTTTTGCCAATATAACCAAGAGAATAATCGCAATAGCGAGTAATGCACCTAATATATATAGTTGTATCATAGTTTGATAGATCATGTTAATAATTTTATTTTTCTGATAGCAACAAACTTAAAACCCAGAAAATTATTAATAATACTAAACCACCCAAAGATATAGCCCACTCAATTTTTCCTTGCAACATAGATGCTAAAAACATTGAAGCAAAGAAAACTTGCCCTATATCTCTTGTGATTTCAGAAAGTGTCTCTGTTTTCACAAAAGAAGCTATGTTCATAGA
>CAYZZT010000078.1:0-2034 GCA_964483025.1 uncultured Candidatus Saccharibacteria bacterium
TCACGAGTATTTTTCTGCTGAAAAATCTCTCGACCCCGACTCGCGCCGTCGCGCTCCGTCTTTGAATCGTATCCCATACGATTCAACCCCGTCATTCGCGAGGATGACAAAAATGCTGATGGTTTAATAGCACATACAAAACCTTGTGAATTCATTATATATAACACAATTATTGTATTTTGACGAGGGGTTCGGGGTTTTTTAAATTTAAATAACGAACATACTCTTTAAACGTCACACAATACACCTCAGGCCTCCCACAAACCTCCTCTGCAAATGATTTCATCGCTTCCCAATACACGCCATCATTCCAAAGTGAAAAATGATTCCCTATTACCACAGGAGCTCTTTTATTTGCATAATTTCTTTCAAAATATTCTAAATATGAATTTTTTACATCATTAAAATATTTATTCCAAATCTCCGTTCCCCGAATAGCTTCTTCTGTTCCATTTGATTGAAGAATCCAAAGGCTATAATCCATAGATATCGCTGGAGTATTCCATTCACCTATCTCAATTGTATTAAGAGGAATATGCCAAATTCCATATTCGTCTTTTGTTGGATGTGCATCAGGTCTTCCAATACCACTAGTATCATAAGTAAAATTAAAATCTTTCAATGTTTTGTACATTGAATTATTTACTCCTAACTCTGGCGCACGGAAACCAACAACCCCATCTCTCAAAAAGGATATGTCAGGAATTAAAACATTTGAATTATTTTTTGAAACATCTGAAATTAAATTTTGAAATGATGTAAATTCTTTTTTCCACTCCTCCTCACTCCAAAATTTACCGAAAAAGTGTCCTGCTCCATGGCTAGCTATTTCATGCCCTTCATCATATGCCTTTTTAATTTCTTCTACTCGTAAAGCAATATTCTCTTTACTTTCTGCAAATCCAATTTTTGAAACCCCTCTTCCCCCTCTTGGTGATTCATATACATCTTTATTCTCTTTAGTTAAAAAATATATTCCACTTATAAAATATGTAAAGTGAAGTGGCTTCCCTTCATCATTCATTTTTTGAGCAAATTCACGTGTGTCCTTCCACATTTCCAAAGATTTAGATCCGTCAAAAGAAAGTATTACAAATTGTGGAGTAGAAGTACCATAATTTATTTCACCTTGTCGATTATCAGCTATTACTGGTTTTGTGTGTGTAAAAATAGCGACAAGCAAGAATGAGGCAATCGACCAAACTAAAATATGTTGGAAATGTTTCATTTATAATTTGGTATTTCTTCAGTTATCCCAGAAATATGATTTGAGAGTCTTGCTAAAGCATACAAAAGAGAAGAAAGTCGATTTAAATATGGAAGTGTAAATTCACCCAATTTTTCATTATCATCTGAAACTGCTACCACCCTTCTCTCTGCGCGACGCGCCAGTGTACGGGCAAAATCAAAAAGTACGGCAAGCTCGGTGCCACCAGAAATAAAAAATGTTTTGATTGGAGGTAATTCTTTTTCAATATCACTAATTAGTTTTTCACATTCACGAAGCTTCTCCTCATTAATTTTCTTATCCGCTCCTGCAAGCTCAGCTTGAATGATAAAAAGATTTTGCTGAATATTCTCCACAATCTGACTTATTCTTAAATCATAAATCTTAATTCCCTGGCCGGGCAGGCTTAATTCTTTTGCATTTATTTTCACTATCCCCAAAAAAGAATTTACTTCATCCAAACAACCAAGAGCCTCTGTCACGGCAGAGCTTTTTGAAATCTTTTGGTCGCAACCAAAAGTTTTTGTTTTCCCATCATCACCTTTTCCTGTGTAAAGCATAACTAAACTGTATATCAAAAAATGAAACACTGTAATCTATACGAGAGGAGTTTTTTGTTGTTATTAATAATCCTTTTATATTCTGTCATTCCCGCGAAGGTTGAAATTCTGGTGAGTACCAGAATGAAAAAGCTTTTCAGAATTTTTGCGAGTGAAGCAAAACAAAAAGTCGAAAAGGTGTACCGCGACAGTAGGTCGGGAAACTCCAGTCTGTTTAATATAATCTGGAGTCACGAGTATTTTTCT
>CAYZZT010000079.1:0-1961 GCA_964483025.1 uncultured Candidatus Saccharibacteria bacterium
CAAAAACCATGCCCCGCACCGCTTTGAGATATTCTATTGAAAGAATACCCGAGGAGTTTAAGAAGTTTTATATGAATATTAATAAATAAAAAACTCACCGAAGTGAGTTTATGAATTAATTGACTTCTCCCAAAAAAACAAGTTCCTGGTAAGACATAACAGGTTCAATGACTTCTACACATCCCTCATTGAAAGAAAAGACAGCAAATGGTGATTGTGGGAATCCGATGTTATTCCAAAATTCAGCGGCATGAGGGTGAACCCTTGCCAATTCTTCTATCGCCAAACCTTGGTTGATTATATAACACGGCTCAAATTTCTGTTTTTCTTTACCGATTACACCGAAAGATCCATCATCTGGGTCAAAAGAAGGTTGATCCTGATAACAAAAACATGGGACTTCTAATCCCACCCAACAGCGACGAATTTCGAGTGGCGCTTCTCCCTTTGGGGCATCAATAAATCGCACTTTACCAATTCTAATGTCTGACATATTTAGGTTATGTTTGGGGTTGTATATTCGAACAGATGAGTTCTAATCAGAGATTAGACCTTAATACACTTAATGTCAAATATCACTGCCGTTTGTGGAATAATTGTGAATTGGTATAATTGGCTCAATGGAAAAAATAATTGGAAAACAGGGAAATGGGGCAGATCAAGTATTTTCTGGTAAGACAGAAAATGAAACTGTAAAAAAACTTTATTCAGAATCAGCATTATATTTTGCGAGCATAATTAGAAATTTATTAAAACCCCAAAAAGAGCCCTATAAATTACTTGATATAGGTACATTTAGAGGTGAATTACTTCAGGCAATACTGTCTGAGTTGTGTGATGAATATTCATTTGATTCTACTGGTATAGACACAGATGCTGATGCCGTTTTGGCAAATGATTCAGTTGAACATAGAGTCGTGGGAGATGCAGCAAAAATGCCTTTTGAGGATAAAGAATTTGATTTAGTGTTATCTAGATATGTTCTTCAATGGAATTCTCCAGATAAACAAAAGGAAATCCTAAAAGAACTTAGTAGGGTTTGTAGAAAATTTACAATTATTCAACACGCAGGCGCAGAAAAAGAAGGAGAATGGCAAGGTAGAGTACATAAATTAGTTTTTGGTGGTGTAGAGAAAATTAAAAGACAGGAGGGCTATTTTTCTTCTCCAGAGGAAATTGAACAAATAATGATTGACGAGGGAATTAAGTTTCAGAAGTTACAAGATAGAATTCTTGTAAATTTGTCTTCTGTTTTTATTGAAAAGTATAGACTTACAGAAGAAGAATCAAAAAAAGTAATTGAAATTCTTGGCGACAAAGATCTGATTCAACAGACAACATGGGTTATATATGGAGAAGATTAACATTTTACATTAATAATATAACCTGGATCCAAGAATATTTTTCTACTGAAAAATTTCCTGGCCACACCTCGGCTCGTCAGCCTCCGGTCTTGCGAAAGCATACCCATTCTTTCTCACCCGCATTCGCGAGGATGACAATACGAGCAGAATTTATTTTTACATTTTACTTTTTTAATTAATAATTTGAAACATGGACTACAATAAAAAAGCTTTAGCATTACATAAGAAATATCGAGGGAAAATTGAATTAAAATCGAAAGTGCCACTTAAATCAAAAGCGGATCTTTCCACTGCATATACTCCGGGAGTGGCAGAGGTTTGCCGTGCTATACACAAAGACCAAAAGCTTGTAAACACACTTACTTTGCGAGGAAACACTGTGGCGGTTGTCTCAGATGGCTCTGCTGTGCTTGGGCTTGGAAATATTGGACCTTATGCCGGAATGCCTGTGATGGAAGGAAAAGCTTTGCTTTTTAAAGAGTTTGCAAATGTGGATGCTTTTCCGATTTGCTTAGATACGCAAGATCCAGAAAAAATTATTGAAATTGTTAAAGCTCTGGCTCCTACTTTTGGAGGAATTAATTTAGAAGATATTTC
>CAYZZT010000080.1:0-1960 GCA_964483025.1 uncultured Candidatus Saccharibacteria bacterium
AAGCTAATACTTGCTCTTTTCTAAATGTCACCAACACAAAATGTCACTTAACTCATTATTGTAGTAATCTAAATTACCAATATAGGTATCCCAGCCGTATGTATAACCTCTAGGGTCCCCACCAGCCTCCGTTCTTGACCAATAGCTTGTACCCGGCTCAAATCCCAATTTTGTTACAAATTCAGCAATTTTTGTTTTCTTTTCTTTATCTGATAACCGTTCTTCGTTCCAAATTATTTTTGTCTGTTTTTCAAGCTCTTGATATTCTTCCATTCTTAAAATTATCCATTTTTTTCTTCGGCCATTAATGTATTGTTTAATTTTTCTAGCTCTTCCAACGCACCTTTCCATTCAAATTCTCCAAGATTTGGTCCAACTTCAAATTTCTTACCACCTATCTCAATTATTTTTGTTGGTTCTTCCCCTGTTTTTGTAACATCCTTTGGTGCTCCTTCTGACATAATATTTAATATTTAAATTTTTAATATACTAATTATAATCCTCCCCCCCCCCCAGAAATGCAAGCAAAAGGGGGTTTTCACTTCGTGAAAACCCCCTTTTTGTATTTGTTTAATATTTAATCCTTTTGAATTTTGGATTTGTTTCGGATTTCGTGCTTCGAATTTCGGATTTTGCCGACTGGATTCCCGCCTCCGCGGGAATGACAGAAGGAGGTGCTACTGCGGTAGCTGACACCCACTCAACTCCGCTAACTTCTCAAATGTTTGATATCCTTCCAATCTTTTACTTCCATCTTCATTCATCCATGTTGGAAAGCCTTTAACACCCTTATCCGTACAAAGCTGTGTGTTATCAGGACATTCAACATAAGGAACATATTTGAAAGCACTACCAAATTCCTTTTTTTGATCCTGACAATGCGAGCACCAAACCGCTCCATACATTGTAATTTTCTTCTCTGCCAAACACTGAGCAAAAGCATCATACTTACTTGGCCCAGTATCTACACCCCCATCAACAGGAACTTTATTATTTAAAGCATACCAAAAAAATCCTCCCACTATCACCAATGTTATTATTACCCAAGTAAGTGTTTGTTTCATATTATTTTAAATTGACACAAAACAACGAGTGAAACGACTGTGTTTTGTGTCATCCTCGCGAATGCGGGGATCCAAGTCCTGAATTTTCAGACTGGATTCACATATATTTTTCTGTTGAAAAATTATGCGAACCCGACTCAGCTCGTCAGCTTCCGTCTTTGAGTCTGATACCCATCAGACTCAACCTGCCTCCGCAGGAATGACATAATGTCGGTTATTAATTTTTAATTTGTATCTGTATTCGCATTTTACCACGAGAGCGAAAATATTTTTTTTGCGAGTTAGCGTAATCTTTCTAGAAAATCAACAGATTTTTTAACAAAAATCAACTGTTTGAGGTCAGCAGACCGAGTTTTGGTTTTTGTGTTAAGAAAAAGATGTATGTTTTTCAGAAAGATGGAGCGCTTTAGCAAAAAAAATGTTTAAGCGTTATTCCTTGCAACAATCCACCATCCTATTCGTTATATCCTTCAGCGTCCAAGGCTGTTCTTCGTCTGCCATTGCTTTTACTCCACTTAAATCTATTAGCTTTAATCTTAAAGCCCAGAATATTGAAAAGAGTTTATGTGCTCTTTCATACATTTCTTTTGCCTCTTCTTTCTTTCCATCTGAATGTAATTTTGTACCCACCTCAATAAGTCGCATTGTAGCAGAAAGTAAATGCTTGCAAGTACACCATGTTTCTCCCTCATTCTTTTCAATCATTTTCGCAAGCAGACTTTTCCTCATCTCACGAATTTCATTTAAAGTATCAAAATATTCATCTTTTTCTGTCTTCAACCCGGTGAAGCAAAGATGTTCTTCAAGGGAAATCAAATTCATAATAGCAATAGCTAAATCTTCCTCCATAGAAAGGTCGATTGCTTCGTTTTTCTTAATTTCAGCCACTTTTGCAA
>CAYZZT010000081.1:0-1958 GCA_964483025.1 uncultured Candidatus Saccharibacteria bacterium
ATATAAAAATAATATATAATTAATACTATTATGAGAAAGATATTTTTTACATTAAGTATATTTATTGCTTTAGCTTCTTTTCAAATTACCTATGCACAAGGGAGTAAGGGTTATTTTTATAAAAATTTTGATGTAAACATTACAGTTGAGGGCGACTCTAGTTTTCTTGTTGAGGAGAGACAATTGTATTCATACAAAGGACGTTTTAATATGGGATATAGAAATATTCCACTTAAGGATGTTTCGGATATAAAGGATGTGCAGGTCATAGACGGTGAGACGGGGAAGCCCCTTGAATATTCATCAAAAGCTTTAGAAAAATACAACGCAGCAAGTTGGGGAATGTACACAGCATATAAAAAGAATGGGGAGATGATAATTGAGTGGTATTACAATTTAGAAGACACAGATCATCTTTGGATAATAAAATATAAAGTTTATGGTGGGATTGGCTTCTATCAAGATCATGATGAAGTATATTGGAATATTTTTACAAATTATGATGTTCCAATTGAATCATCAATAGTGAATATTAATTTGCCTGTAAATAATTTTGTAGCTTCAGACCTAAAGCCAGTTGCATACACAACCACACCAAATAATAATCCACGAAACTGGAACAGAGATTCTGATCAAATGTTTCAATATTTTAGCTCTGGACCTTTTGCACCGAAAGAAGCTTTTACTGTTGCGCTTGGCTGGCCAAAGGGCTTGTTACATCAATCTGATTTTTGGACATATTGGCTTACTATTAATTGGGCATTTGTTTTAGCTACAATAATTATTTTAATTACAATAATTTATCTTTTCATATATTGGCTATTTTCAGAAAAATTAAAAAAGGGCAGGGGAACAATAATTGCTGAATATGCACCACCGCATGATTTACCTCCAGCAATGGCTGAAGTTATAGTGATGGAAAGAAATACTCCGCGCGCATGGGCGGCGACTATTGTCGACTTGGCGGTGCGTGGGTATGTTGAGATAAAAGAAGATTCATCAAATGAGTTGAAAAATCTTTTTGGAAAGAGAAACACAATAATTGTTTTTGTTATTATTATTTCAGTAATTATATTTGGAGTAATTAGAAATAACGATGCTATTATTGTTACTTCTTTTGTTACGCTATTTTTTGCCTCTACTGCAATTTTTGGAATAAGAAATTCGAAAGATTATGAAATTCTTAGATTGAAAGGTTTTGATAATGATCCTTTTTTACATGAATACGAAAAGGGTTTTCTAAGTATTCTTTTTAAGGGCATTGAAAGCTTTTCTACAGCCCGAATGAAACATGCATCTCCTTCTACAAAAAATGAAATGTTTTTACACATGTTGGAACTTAAAGAGAAGCTTGTAAATGAGATATCTAAAGATGAAGCTTCGGCATTTGATGTACCTTTTTTGAAAGTCGATAAATATAAGCTTATATATTCTTTACCGATAGTCCTTGTTTTTATATCTTTCTTTGTCTTTTCATTTCTTGGTGTGTATGCAAAATTTATTTTTTTAATCATGATAATTGTTTGGTCATTAATAACAATTTATCATTTTGTAAAGTATAATCCACGACTTTCAAAAGAAGGAAGGATTCTCAGGGAAGAGTGGCTAGGTTTTAAATTGTATTTGGAAACTGCAGAAAAATATAGGATGCAGAATTTAACCCCTGAATTATTTGAAAAATATCTTCCTTATGCAATGGTTTTTGGTGTTGAAAAGAAATGGGCAAAAACATTTGATTCTATTGTTAAATCAGAACCAGCATGGTATGGACATGCTCGTACTTTAAATACTGCATCTAGTGTTTCAGCTGGGGCTTCAAATTTTTCTGCTTCTAGTTTTTCTTCCTCATTCAGTTCTAGTTTTTCATCCGCATTTTCATCTTCAGGAGCAGGCGGGGGTGGATCTGGCGGAGGCGGAAGTGCGGGTGGAGGAGGTGGCGGTGGTGGAGGAGGAGCGAG
>CAYZZT010000082.1:0-1855 GCA_964483025.1 uncultured Candidatus Saccharibacteria bacterium
TCCTTTCTATCCACTGTCTTTCCATCAAAACGAGTTTTCTTAACATCTCTGAAAGATACAATTCCATCTTTTGAGGCGAAGATTGTATGGTCTTTACCCACTGAAGTATTTTTACCTGCTACAAAAGGAGTACCTCGCTGTCGAACAATAATATTTCCAATCTTTGCTGTTTCTCCAGCATAAAGCTTCACACCAAGATATTTTGGATTTGAATCTGTTAGGTTTTTTGCGGAACCTCCCGCTTTTTTATGTGCCATAGTTTATGTGATATAATTTAAAAACGTCACATGAGTATACATCCAATCTTAGAAAAAATCAAGGTCTTTATCCTACAGGCTAAATTTGAGACATATTTAATGTTACTAATCATTATTTTAGTAGGTTTATCTGGCTTTGGGCTAGGCAAGCTCTCGAATGCCGGAGAAGGGAAGGCTGTCATTATTCAGACAGGAAGTGCTCAAAATTTAGAATCAGATTCAGGTGATGGACCTCAAAATACAGCTAACGCCATAGAGGCTATTACAAAAAATCAAAATACTAATAATTTAACTTCTGGCAATATTGTCGCCTCAAAAAATGGCACAAAATATTACTTCCCAGATTGTAGTGGGGTAGGGAGAATACAAGATCAAAACAAAGTATATTTTACTTCTGAAAAAGAAGCTCTTGATGCAGGGTACACAAAAGCGAGTGGGTGCAAATAGCACGACTTATAGGAATATATACCCACTCCGTCATTCCCGCGGAGGCGGGAATCCAGTCGGTAAAAATTCGAAATCCGAAGCACGAAATCCGAAACAAATCCTAAATAATAAATTCAAAATCCTAAACAAATTCATGAGACTAGATTCATAAGTATTTCTCTGCTGAGAAATCTTCTGAACACACCTCAGCTCGTCAGCTAATAATATTTTTTTGTAAAAAATTTCTTAGCCATGTCTCGCCCAAAAGTATTTTTCTACTGAAAAATCTTTTCGTCATACCTCAGCTCGACAGCCTCCGGTCTTGCGTTCGGGTCACGTATAATTTCTTGTTAGAAATTTACTCGACCCCGACTCAGTCGCCTTCGCTCCTTCCGTCCTTCAATCTGATATCCATCAGATTGAACCCTCGCCGAATTCACCGTCGCGCTCCGACCTTGCGTTCGGAAACTCTTCCGAACTCACTCCGGTCTTGCGAAAGCATACCCATGCTTTCTCACCTGCCTCCGCAGGAATCACATTAAAAACTTAGTAGGACAAGTAAAAAGCTCGACCACTATAGTCGAGCTTGAAATTCATAACACCGTTCTGAGAAAACTAGTTTCTAAAGATGGGTGATGAATCACCTTTACCTCTGGCGGCAACTCGGGGTATAGAATTTTAAGAAAGCTACTATCCCCGTAGATATGGACTTGTTTGATTTTGAAACCATCACTTCCAGTCGTAAGCTTCTCCATCGGACTTTTTGGTTTTCTACCAAGTCCGCGACTTGTGAGGAAATTACTTTCGAGAAATTCAGAAATTTTTGTCGTAGCTTTTGGTTCTTCTAGCATAAATTTACTCCTTCTAGACACAATCATACCCCTAGCTATAAAAGAGTCAAATTGGCTACAACATTTTTATTAAAAAATGTTCGCCCGACCACCCAAAATCAAGCTTTTCTTAATAACTTGATTTTGGGTGGTTTAGGGCCCAAATTCAGCCCACTTATCCACAAGCAAAACCCTATATTTTAAGCCATATTATGCTAAAAATAGACTTAAAATGATTGACTTTTAGGGTCGACTATGCTAGTATAGAAGGGTCTCAGGCAAGTACTGAGACAAGTTTTTTAAAAAGAAATCATGCTTAATTTGGCAGTAGGGATTATGATG
>CAYZZT010000083.1:0-1840 GCA_964483025.1 uncultured Candidatus Saccharibacteria bacterium
GTTGGATATCCATCACTTTTAATTAAAATAAAATCATCTAGTGCTTCTGGCCCAGCTTCAAGCTCCCCCCGCACAAGGTCGAGCCATTTTATTTTTTCAATATTAATAATTTTAAGTCGAAGTGGTTGTGAACCATCCCAAACAGGTGGATTCTCAGGCCTATGATCTCTAAATAGAAAAGGAATTTTTTCTTCCTCTGCTTTTTTTCTAAAATTATCAAGTTCTTCTTCTGTATATGGATCAGCATATGCCAAACCTTTTTCTACAAGAATTTTTGCATATTTTTTATATGAATCAAGTCTTTGTGATTGTAGATATGGAGCATTTGGTCCACCAATATCTGGTCCTTCGTCCCAAGTAATTCCAAGCCATTTCAAAGATTCAATAATATGATCAATTGATCCTGAAACTTCTCTCTCCTTATCTGTATCCTCAATTCGAAGAATCATTGTTCCATTATTTTTCCTTGCATAAAGCCAAGCATAGAGTGCTGTTCGAATACCCCCCACATGCATAAAGCCAGTAGGGCTTGGCGCAAAACGCGTTACTACATGACCGACCACTTCGCTGTGGTTTAGGTTTTTATTTGAGGAATTACTATTGTTCATGAGTTAAAGCTAAATTAATAATTGCATCGGCTATCGTTCTTGCGGCATCATGTTTTGCAAAAGCATGAGCTGCAGATCTCATTTTTTCACGCTTTAAAGTATCATTCATAAGTGTCTCAATTTGTGCTAAAAGTATTTCGGAAGTTAAATTATTTTCTTCGATCACAATTCCCGCACCAGTTCTTGCATATGCAAAAGCATTTTTCCTCTGATGATCACCATTTGAAGAAGATATAGGGATAACTATTGCAGGCACTCCCCAAGCTGCAATTTCAAAAAGAGTAGAACCGGCTCGAGTAATAACTAAAGATGCTCCTCCGGCAGCCACACGTAACGCAATAGGACTCAAATATTCCATTGGTTTATATCTTGAAAAATATTTATTATCACCTAAAATAATTTTTGCTGTACCTGATACCTCCTCAATATTTTTTGTTCCGGTTTGATGAATAACCTGGTATGAAGTTAAAAGTTTAGGAAGTGCATCAAGAAGTGCATTATTAATTAATTCTGAACCCTGTGATCCACCTAATACTAAAATTATTGGTGAAATATCTTCCAAATCAAAAAATTCTTGTGCTTTCTTATCAACAGCCATTGTTATTTCCTTCCTAATAGGATTTCCTGTCCAAGCCACTTTATCATTTGGAAAATAACCTTCTGCTTCTGGATATGAAAGCGCAATTTTTTTTGCAAATTTACCCGCCCAGAGATTTACTTTACCGGGGACGGTATCAGACTCGTGAATCATGACTGGTATACCAAGTATTTTTGCTGCAAACAATGCAGGGAAACTAGCGTACCCACCTTTGCTAAAAATAATATCTGGATATATAGCAAATACACGAATGAAACCATAAATTATGCCGTATGCAGTTTTAAATATATCTAAAAAATTGAGTAAAGAAAAATATCTTCGATATTTACCTGTGGGAACTCCTACATATTCAATTCCATTATCAAAAAGAATACCCTTATTATATGGTGTATCCGACATAAAATAGAGCTCCGAATTAAGAAGTTTTTTTTCTTTTGCAATAATGTGCAATTCCTGTGCCACAGCTATAAGTGGATAAAAATGCCCTCCTGTTCCACCACCCGTAAGTAATATCTTCATATGTAAATAATTTTTAATTTTTAATTTTTGACTTCAGATCCCCGGAGTACCGAGGACAACAGAAAATATAGTCATGAGTACATTTCTTATTTTGTGTCGATTTTTAAATAATTTT
>CAYZZT010000084.1:0-1714 GCA_964483025.1 uncultured Candidatus Saccharibacteria bacterium
ACAGAATTTGACCTTATGTACAATGAAGGTATTTCAAAAGAAGGAGAAATTATTGCGCTGGGAGAAAAAATGGGGCTTGTATCAAAATCTGGAGCTTCATATAAATATGGGGATACTCCCCTCGGCCGAGGTTATGACGCCACACGAACGTTCTTAAAAGAAAATTCAAAAATCTCAAATGAAATTTTAAAAGAAATTAAGAAAAGATTAGCAAAAGGAGACGCTTTGACCGTTGCACCAAGTAAGGAGGAAACGGATGAGGAATAATGCAAAATTAAAAATGTAAAGTGTAAAATTAGAATACTAAAAAACTGAAACATTCGATGCATCGAATGTTTCAGTTTTTATTTCAATTCTCTACTTTATAAATAAATATAAGACTTGGATCCCCGGGATTACCCACAGGTATTTTTTTACTAAAAAATCTCCTGGGCACAACTCGCGCCGTCGCGCTCCGTTCTTGCACTCGGGCCCCATCCCGAGTTCACGAGGATGACAGAGGGTGCGTGGATTCGAAATTTGTATCCCGTCCGCGTAAGTCTGCGAGGACGTACTCGTCCTAGGCTCGCTCAATATACTCTCCCGTCTCTGTATTAATTCGTACAACATCCCCTTCGCAAATAAAAAGTGGAGCGTTTAACTTTGCGCCAGTCTCAAGTGTAATAACTTTATTTCCACCCTTTGCTGTATCCCCTTTTGTTGCCGGAGGAGCTTCTGTGACCTTAAGTTCTGCTTTGGCTGGAGTTTTTATTCCGATTACTCTTTCTCCAAACATAAGAGCCTCCACAATAGTATTTGGTTTTAGAAATTTACTAGCTATACCAAGTAAAGTTTCATCAAGTTTAAATCTTTTTGAAGCGTCTTTTTCTTCACAAAACCACCATTCACCCTTATTATTAAAAAGATATTTCATATTTTGTTTTTCAATCTCTGCTTCTTCAACTTTTTCAGCTTGATGAAATGTCATTTCTTTCATACTTCCAGAGATCAAATTTCGAAGTTTTGTTTTGTTCTGTGGCTTTCTCTGTTGCATACGGAAAATATGAGCATCAAGCACTTCATAAGGATCTCCATCAAGAATAATATATTTTCGAACTGTTATTTCACTGTAATCTAGCATGGACATGGTTGATTTTTGATGAGCGAAGCGATTACAAAAATCACCACCCCGCCCTTCTTTATGTATTTAAGGGCGTGGGTACTTGATTCAAATATCAAATCACTTCAGTTTATATAATAATTTTATTAATTTGCCTTCATCCCTCCCATAAATACAACCAGATGGGAGGGACTAGGAAATATATAGTCACTTCGTTTCTTATATTTCACTAGGATACTACCAAAATATAAACATTTAGTCTAGGTAGGTAGGAGAACATATAACAAATAACTTAAAACTCATAACTAAATTCCGAGATGCGAAACAAAAGGCCACGCCGTAGGCGTGGCCTTTTGTATTTTCTTCTTAATTATTCTGATTGAACCTGGATCCCCGCATTCGCGAGGATGACACAAAACATAGTCGTGTCTACACTCTTTGTTTTGTGTCAATTCTTAATTCTATCTACCGTGCTATATATGGAATCAATCCCATAAATCGCGAATGTTTGATAGAAAGAGCTAAAGCTCTTTGGTGCTTTGCTGAAAGACCTGTTCTCTTTCGAGACAGAATTCTACCGTATGGATTTATAAATTTTTTCAAAATATCAATATC
>CAYZZT010000085.1:0-1697 GCA_964483025.1 uncultured Candidatus Saccharibacteria bacterium
TTATTTAATTGAGCGCAGAGACAGGAGAAAACCAACACAAAATGTCACCTAGCTCACAATAATAATAGAAAGTTGTCCGTACAATGTTTTCGTGAAGTCTAGTTTTAAACTCAAATAAAAAATACGGTTTTCGCTTTCGCGAAAACCGTATTTTTTCTTCTTGTATTTTGTCATCCTCGCGAATGCGGGGATCCAGGTTAATTTAGAATTAAATGCGGACTTGGATCTCCGCTGAGTACAGCGAAGATGACAGAGGGTGGATTGAATTCTACTTTCAACTTTCAACTCGAATTAATTTTTTTAAATTAATTCTCTCCCCGTCATCCCTTCCGGCTTCTTTAAATTCAAAAGTTTCAAAATTGTTGGTGCAATGTCGGAAAGTCCGCCATCCTCTAGGGTATATTCTTTTTCTGTAAGTATTGCAGGCACAAGGTTCGTTGTATGGGCTGTGTGTTTTGCTCCTGTTTCTGGATCTATATTTAATTCTGCATTACCATGATCTGCTGTGATGAATGCAATTCCACTCTTTGCATGTAAGGCCTCAATAACTCTTCCGAGTTGTTTATCAACTTCCTCAACGGCAATAATGATAGCTGGTACATCGGCTGTGTGGCCCACCATATCTGCATTTGCAAAGTTCATAAATATAAAATCTGTTCCTTTTTCAATTTCCTCGATCGCTTTGTCTGCAACTCCCTCGGCTCGCATTTTTGGTGCAAGGTTGTGTGTTGCAACATCTTTGTGACTATCGAGCATTATATGAGTCTCACCTTTGTATGGAGCTTCCACACCTCCATTTAGAAAATATGTTGCATGAGCAAATTTTTCCGTTTCGGCAATATGTGCTTGTGTAAGTCCAGCTTCTGAAATTTCTTTTGCAAGTGTGGTTGCAATTTTTGAAGGAGGAAATGCCACTTTAACTTTTCCATCAAATCGTGTATCGTATTCTGTCATTGTAACAATTAAAACATGCTGATCTTTTGTTTTTTCAATAAGCTTTTCGGTAAGCATTCTTGCTCTGTCTGCGCGGAAGTTAAAAAAGAATATACCATCTCTAGCTAAAATTGGACACCCAACCCCGTTTATATTAGAACAAACAATTGGTTCAAGGAGTTCATCAACTTTTCCTTCTTTATATAAATCTTCGACATATGTTGCTGGGTCAATTTTACAAATGTTTCCTTTAGATTCAAAAAGTGCCTGTTCTGTTTTCTCAAGCCTATCCCAGTTATGGTCACGATCCATCGCATAAAACCTTCCAGAAATTGTAGCAATAAAACCAATTCCAATTTTTGCAATTTCTTCTTCAAGAGTTTTTATAAAACTACTAGCACTTTGTGGGGGTACATCACGCCCATCGGTGAAAACATGAATTGCGATTTTTTTAATATCATTTTCTTTTGCAATTCTAAGAAATGCGAGAAGGTGGTCTGAGTGACTGTGTACACCACCATTTGAAACTAGCCCTTGCACATGAAGTACGGAGTCATTCTTCTTTATATGTTCAAAGAGGGAAGTAAAGGCAGGATTTTTTGCAAACTCACCATTTTCTATACTTTTCTTAATTCTAACTAAATCTGTATCAATAATTGTACCTGCGCCTATTGTCATGTGACCCACTTCGCTATTGCCCATTTGGCCCTCTGGAAGCCCCACAGCAAGGCCAGAAGCGTTAAGTAGGCTATGTGGATAATTGA
>CAYZZT010000086.1:0-1649 GCA_964483025.1 uncultured Candidatus Saccharibacteria bacterium
CATTTTTTATATAACCCAATTTATACAAATGATTATCTGCATAGCCAGTCAAAACTCGGGCAATATTCCAAGGCACACTTCCTTTTTTCACACGATTAGCAGACTCAGCTAAAACATTTGTACAGTTTGAAGTAACAGTATTATAAAATTTCGGAGAAGTTTCCAAACCCTGGGCAGTTTTTGCTAGGTCAACAAAAACACCTTTCACAAGTTCTTTATCGACAATAAGAGGAAAGGCTCTCAAATCCTCATCAGAATAAAATATTCTTGCCCCAAGCAGGTCACCCACACTTCCATATGCATACCAAAGCTCATATTTGTTTAACACCCCCTGCAATACTGTATATTTCTCCCCTTCTTCCCTCCTTGATTCCACAGACACACTAACAGTTTTTCCATCATCAAATTCAAAAACTAAAAATGAATGCGCAATACCAGAAAATTGTGAAAAAGGGTTAATTACTAAATACATTTTCTGAATTTTATCTAATTCAAATGTATCACTATAATATTTTTTAGAAATAACTTCCCCTTTTTTATATCTCCAATCTCTCAGATTATCTATTGTGATTGTAGAGGTTGCAATAGTAAAATGTGGAAGTATTTTAGAATTCTCTTCCCAAACTTTATCGTTTGAAGGCTGTAGCAAAGCGACTCTGATCAAGGATATAATTAGAGCCAAAACCAAAACATAAATAGTAATCTTTAAAACTTTCCAGATTTTTGATTTCATGAATATATTTTATCACATTATTTTCAAATCACTTTTATAAAACAAAAACTGCACGAAGTGCAGTTTTTGTTTTGTTTCGTATTTGGATTCTGAATTCCAAAGAAGTTCAATTTCGGCAAGGATTGTTATTTTGGATGAAGTTCGAGGCGAGCAATTATTCAATCCCTAAAACAAATTTGAGTACAAATTTGTTCGGGCGAACATTTTGAGTACAAAATGTTTTAGCCGACTACCAAGCAAAATGGGCAAATGCCTTATTAGCCTCAGCCATCTTATGAACATTCTCCTTCTTTCTTATAGCCTCCCCTTCATTCTTTGAAGCTAGGATTAGTTCATCGGCTAGTTTTTCATGCATAGGTCGTCCTTTCTTTCCACGACTCGCTGCCACTATCCATCGCATTGCAAGCTGAAGTCTTCGTTCTGCACGAACCTCTCGAGGAACTTGGTAGTTTGCACCACCAACTCGTCGTGATCGCACTTCTACTGTAGGACCAGCATTTCGAAGAGCATCTTCGAAAACAATTGTCGCGTCATCTACCTTTTCTTTTTCTTTTATAACATCCAATGCTTTATAAACAATAGTTCGGGCTGTGTTTTTCTTTCCAGACTCCATCACGTAGTTTATAAACTTTGCCACATGCTCATTATTGTATTTAAGCTCTGGCTTTACTATATTTCGATTTTTTACTTTGTGTCTCATTTTTTTACTTGGGCGAACATTTTGTACTCAAAATGTTTTAGCCCTAAACCACACATCGTGTGGTCGGGCGAACGTTTTGAGTACAAAATGTTTTAGCCTGTGTTATGTGTATATTGTTCTCCGTTTTCTCAACGAATACTCCACGTTTTTTTATAAATTTTTAATTTTGTAATTTTTACTTTTTCAAATCAATCTCCATCTGTCTTTCCCGCGGAG
>CAYZZT010000087.1:0-1632 GCA_964483025.1 uncultured Candidatus Saccharibacteria bacterium
AATAGATCTTACAAATTTTTTTAAATTCATTATAATTTATTGATATATTATAAAATGAATATGAAAAGATTATTTGTAGCAGCGTTAAAAGAGGAAACTCCAGGATTAACTTTTTTTAATCATACTGGAGCCGGAAAAGTTAATGCGGCATATAATGTTTCAAAATTAATTTTTCAGTACAAGCCATTAGAAGTTATAAATTTTGGCACCGCAGGTTCATTAAGAAAAGGCTTGAATGGATTAATTGAATGCACAAAATTTTATCAAAGAGATATGGATGCTAGAGGCTTAAATTTTGCGCTTGGAGAAACCCCTTTTGATGACATAAAGGAAATTATTTTATCTGAGAATGGATACTCATGTGGTTCTGGTGATACTTTTGTTACATCTAATATTGAAATGAATGTAGATGTAGTTGATATGGAAGCTTATGCAATTGCTAAAGTTTGCAAAAAAGAAAATATAAAATTTAGATGTTTTAAGTTTATATCAGATGAAGCAAATGAAAACGCAAAATCAGATTGGATTGAAAATTGTAAAAAAGGTGCTGTTCTATTTTCAGAGCATGCAAAAAATTTATCTTTAATTTAAATAATTATTTTTTGGTAGCGGGAAGTGGGATCGAACCACCGACCTCAGGCTTATGAGTCGATCGCCATGACCCGTTGAGCCCTATTACCCTTTCAAATCAACAAAAACATATTCAAAGAATCTTGTAAATAGTTAAATTTCTTTCCTGGGTGTGGCAATAGAGTGGCAGGATTTTTCCAAAATTATTCTCTAATATTATCGATACTGACAAGGAAAAAGAGTCACAAACTTAGTTTAGTTGAAAAAAGAAAAAGTTGTTCTGAGCATTTTCTTATATTAGGATCCATAAAAAATATCTAAGCGAATTAGTTATGTATATTCCATTATATTTCAAGATCAACGAGACAACTGAATTACATCGTATCATTTCTGAAAATCCTTTTGGAATTCTTGTCACAGCAGGCAAAATGCTTGATGCAAATCATATACCTTTCTTATTTAATGCAACACAAGGCGAGATGGGAGTGTTGACGTCGCATGTAGCAAGAGCAAATCCAATTTGGAAAGATATGGCTAACACTGATGTATTAGTAATATTTCGTGGAGCTGAAAACTACATATCTCCTAATTGGTATCCAAGCAAACACGAAACTCATCGTCAAGTTCCTACTTGGAACTACGAAGTTGTGCATGCTCATGGAAAACTTACTGTTCATGAAGATGAAAATTTTATTCGTAGCCATGTTGAACACTTAACAAAAACACATGAAGCGAATGAACCAAAACCTTGGAAGATGAGTGATGCACCTAAAGACTACATGGACATAATGCTGAAGGCTATTGTTGGCATTCAAATTACACTCACAAGCATAGAGGGCAAAGCTAAGCTAAGTCAAAATCGTGAACTTCGTGATAAGCTTGGTGCTATCGACGCTCTTGAGAATTTGGGTAATTCAAAAATGGCTAATGCAATGAAGAAATTTACAAAAAAATAATTTCTTTTCTCAGTGTGGCAATAGTGTGCCCAAAAAAATAAAAACTTAAATTTTGGTAGCGGGAAGTGGGATCGAACCACCGACCTCAGGCTTATGAGTCCTGCGC
>CAYZZT010000088.1:0-1525 GCA_964483025.1 uncultured Candidatus Saccharibacteria bacterium
TTAAGTCAGTGGGTGTTTTGAACACCAATTTTGGAATAGATAACTTTGGGAAAAAAGCAGCACATAAAAAACCTGTATTTCCTTGGAAGTTTCATTCCTTAGTTAAGTTTGGTTCGAGGTACTTTTTGAAATTTAAATTGGATGTTAAACACCGTATAGAAGATCAATTTCGAATATAAGCACCTTTATGTACTGCTTTTAAATTCAAATTATTTAAAGTAAAAGTATGAAAAAAGAAGAAGTTAAAAAAGGTATTACAAAATTTGCAACAGGCATGCCAGTATTTAATCATCACGCAGCAGGTATTGACATTGGAGACACCATACAATGTGTTGCAGTGAGCGATGGTAACGGAGGACATGAAGTAAAAACAACCACTGGTTTCACCTGTGATTTGCATGAAATTGTAAAATATTTAGTAGGGAAAGAAATCACAACAGTAGCCATGGAAAGTACAGGTATTTATTGGCTTGCACTCTATTTAATGCTTGAAGAAGTTGGCATTGATGTTTTTTTAGTAAATGCAAAGCACGTTAAAAATGTAACTGGTCGAAAAAAAGACGATACTGATGCTATCTGGATTCAAAAACTGCACACCTGTGGCTTATTACAGAAGAGCTTTCAACCCGACAATGAAATGCGTACTTTGAGGGATTATACCCGTCAACGACGCAATTTGATTACAATTAATTCCGATACAGTAAGACGCATGCAAAAGGCTTTGGAATTAATGAATATTAAAATACATACTGTGATTGCCGATATTTTAGGTAAAACAGGCATGCGTATGGTAAAATCTATTTTAGCAGGTGAAACAGACCCAAAAAAATTAGCGGAACTTTGCGATATAAGAATCAAAGCGCCAAAAGAAGAAATCATAAAATCATTAGAAGGCATATGGAAAGAAGAATATTTATTTATGCTTCAACAGGCAGTAGACGAGTATGAATTTCACATGACACAAATTAATAATTGTGATGAAAAGATAAAAAGTCAACTACTTAAGCAAGTGGCTATAGTACAAGATGGGGATATATCAGAAATAGAAAATCCAAAAAAAAAATCAAAAGTCAAACCAAGAAAAAATGAATTAAATTTTGACGTTCTGCCCTATTTATCAATTTTAACTACTGTTGATTTAAGTCGAATACCAGGATTTGGCGACACAACAGTCCTTGAGCTAATTTCAGAAATTGGGACGGACATGTCGAAATGGAAAAATTACAAACATTTTGCTGCATGGCTAAATTTAGCTCCGAATTCCAAAATATCAGGAGGTAAAATACTTTCAAGTAAACGAATGAAAAAGAAAAATAAAGCGGGTCAGATACTAAAACAAGCCGCTTCAACCATATCGAATAGCAAAGAACCATTGGGCGATTATTATAGAAAAATGAGGAGCAAGTTAGGAGGAAAAGGAGCAGTTACGGCTACCGCTCACAAATTAGCTCGAATAATTTACACAATGCTTTTAAATAAGACCGAATTCAATTCAGAAATAATAGAAGGGAATCAGAAAAAATAT